>NZ_FNCE01000003.1:152500-294547 GCF_900100655.1 Limimonas halophila | reverse complement strand
AGCTGCAGGCCGCGATGTTCGATGCCCAGGAAACCTCCTATGAGGAGGCCGTGGACAAGTACATCGAGAACCACCAGAAGCGCGTGGACTACTGGGTCACGGGCGAGATCGAGTAACTGCGTCGCCACGCGACCGAGACCGGACGCAACCTGGGCCCGGCCGCAGTGCCGGGCCCTTTTCATTTCGGCATGCGAACGCCATGATCCGTATGTCGTTCTGGGCGGCACCGCGCCCTTTACGTGGCGTTAATGGCCGGCGCGCCACGCTCTGAACGGGTCGCAACGGGATTCGAAGCGGATGGACACCACCGTGGCTGAGACCGACACCGAAGACACGCCCATCCTGCGCGTGATCGCCGAGACGGAACGCCCCGTCGAGGTCGGCGATTTGGTCATGGATCCGCAGGGGCTACTCCAGCATCGCTCCGACGCGAACCCCGTCACGCTGACCTTCAGCTACCACGGCTACAGCTTCGTGGCGAACGTGCCCGCGGAACCCGAAACGCCACTGGTTCTGCGCGCGACGCTCGGCGCCATCCCCTATTCCGCTGAGAGTGTGTACTGCCGCCGGCTTGCCCGCACGGTCCTGGCCCAGGCACGCCTGAACCGGGGCCGCATGGTGCGCGACAACCACTCCCAGGTTCATCTCGAAATGTGGATGGAGCCGCCGCGGCCGCGGACCCCGGCGAACGTGGTTTCCACAATCGTTGCACTGCTGCTGGACGCGCGGCCCTATCTGGATCTCCTGGGCCCGACGCTTCAGCGATCCTCGGCGCCGCTGACGTAACGCCGGGCTTACCCGTCCCGCTGCGGCAGCATGAAAACTTGGCCTGGATAGATCAGGTCCGGGTCCTCGATCTGGCCAGCATTGGCCTGATAGATCACATGGTACCGGTTGCCAACGCCGTAGGTGCGTTCGGCAATCGACCACAGATTGTTGCCTGGCTGAATCACGACAAAATCGGAATCGGCGCGCGCTCCCACCAGCGGCTGGCTGGAAAAGGGCGTGGTTACGCTCGCAACCACACTGCCGTTGCTGTCGCGCTGCTCGATGCGCACCCGATGCATGCCGGGTTCGAGCGTATCAGCGGGAATGATCCGCCAACGGCCGTCAGCGCCGACTCGCGCCCGGCCCATGGTACGCTCATCCACGATCAGCACCACGAGATCGCCCGGTGTGGCGCGACCGCGCACGTCGATGTGGCCGCTGACGGTGTAGCGGATGGTCCCGAGGCGCAGTGTACCGCCCTGATCCCCGATACCCCCGGCGCGTTGCTGAAGCAGCTCGACGCGGCCCTCGCCCTTCCGCGGAACCTGGATTGCCGTGAGCTTCTGCGCCGGACCGCCCTGCTCCGCGCCGCCATCGTCGCGCGCCTCGGGGACGGCGACCATGACGGCGTTCGGCGATACGCGCGTGTCGCCCCTCTCAGCCTCGGCGCGCAGCGTCAGCCGCCGCTTGCCCCCGTCCAAACCGGCCGGGGGGATGGCGACGAACTCACCGTTGCTATTGGCGCGCGTTCGAGCCACGGGTTCGTCCTTGTCCATCAAGGTAACGCGGCTGTGCGGTGGCGCGCGGCCGGCGACAACGGCATCGCCCTCGGGATCGACGCGAACGATGTCGAAGCTGGGCGCCTGACTGTCCTTGTCCGCGCCGTCGTTCGCCGTCGCGGCTGTCTTGCTCTCATCCCTGCGGGACGCCGATCGCGGTCGGGCTTCAACCCGGATCTCGGGCTTCTCGGGCGCCACTGCTGCAGTGTCCGCACCTGCGCGTGCCGACGCAGGACCGGTCGGCGTCGGCAGCCAATCCGGCGGGTTGACAGCCGGTGAGCTCCCGGCAGCCAGCCGGTCACGAGATCGCGCGTCCCTCGCCGGTATGGCCGGCGGGGCAACCGCAGCGGCCGGCGTCTCGCGGGCGCCGGTCTGCGTGCGCCCGATGGCCGGCTTCACAACCCGCGGCGCGTCGGCGGTGTCACCATCGCCGCGCGCCCCGGCTGTCGGCCGATCCGGCTTGCCCGCGACGGGCCGCGGGGCATCACCCCCCGCGTCGGCCGCCGTAGGGTCCGCGGTGGTGGCGGTGCCATCCGGCGCCACCGCATCCGTCGGCGCCACGGCCGCCTTGTCGTCGGCTGTGGCCGTGCTTTCATTGGCCGACACGGCCTTTTCGGTTCGGCCTGCGGAGATCGTGCCGTCACGGTCGGGCGCCCTCGCATCCAGCGCAATCGTGGGCTTGGCCGGCTTCGCGGGCTCGGCCGAGATTGCGCCGGGCTGAGCGTCACGGGCCGGCGCCGTGGCCGCCCGCTCTTCCGCTGGCGCGCCGGTTTCGCTGCCGAGTGCCGGTTCGTCGGGACGCTCGCCGGCCCCCGGGGCGTCCCGATCCCGCCCCGCCGCATTGAGCGCGATCGCCGGCGCCTGTGGTTTCACGGCCTGGGCCGTTTCGCGTGTCGCCCCGGTATCCGCGGCCGGAGCGTCCTGACGGTCGCTATCCGCAGTGTCTTGTGCCGCGGTGTCTTTCTCTTGCGAAGCGTCATCTTGCGGCGCAGCATCCGCGCCGGTGCTCTCCGAGCCGCGGTCGCCGGCCTCGGCCGTCGACGCCGGGGTGGAGCCGGTGGCCGTGTCACGGCTTTCGAAGAAGCCGAGGCGGTGAACCACACCGGCTGCGACCGCAAGGACAATCGCGCCGAGGATCCCGGTGATGACATACGGGCGGATGGTGTGGCGCATCGGCTGGGTCCATCCCGTTCTGGACAGGTCGTGACGGTGTCGCCATCACGTCGCACGAGTATAGCAACCGAGATGTGGTATATCAGTTAACGGGTGTCGAGGCATGACCCAAGGCGACGCGTCGTCATGCAGCAGTATCTGTGTGTATTGCGGCTCACAGGCCGGGCTGGCGGCTGACCACCTCGAAACCGCACGTGCCCTCGGCCGGGCTTGCGCCGCGAACGGCATTCGCGTCGTCTTCGGGGGCGGCAGCATCGGGCTCATGGGCGCGCTGGCCGAAGCCTCCCGCGCGGCCGGCGGCGCGGTGACCGGGATCATCCCCGACCACCTGCGTGCCCGCGAGCTGGCGGACGAGGCCGTCGACGACCTGGTGGTCGTGGACTCGATGCACGAGCGCAAGCGGCTCATGGCCGAACGCGCCGACGGCTTTTGCGTCTTGCCGGGCGGGATCGGCACCCTGGACGAGACGATCGAGATCCTGACGTGGAAGCAGCTCGGCCTTCACACCAAGCCGGTGGTGCTGTTGGACAACGGCCGCTTCTGGGACCCGCTGATGCAGCTCTTCGCGCACCAGCGCGCGGCCGGCTTTCTTGGCGAGACCGAACCGAACCTGTTCCAGCGCGCCGGCAGCGTCGACGAGGCCATGGGCATCTTGACGCACACACCGCGCGCCACCGCGGCAACCGGGCTCGACCGCGCCTGACCCGGCTTTTTGCCGTGGTATTATCCGGCCGGGCGCATTGCTATCGTGGCCGCGCGCCGCGAGCACGGCCAAACCAACCTCGACGCCGCGGCAGCGGGCGCTCACCGCGCGACGCCGCGCCGGCGGCAGACATCACACGGCGGCAGCAGGGGGATTGCTGATGGCGAAGATCAAGGTCGCCAACCCCATCGTCGACATCGATGGGGATGAGATGACCCGGGTGATGTGGTCCTGGATCAAGGATCGCTTCATTCACCCCTATCTGGATGTGAACCTGCAGTACTACGACCTGGGCATCGAGAACCGCGACGCCACGAACGACCGCGTGACGGCCGACTGCGCGCACGCGATCCGGCGCTATGGCGTGGGCGTGAAGTGCGCCACGATCACGCCGGACGAGGCGCGCGTGAAGGAATACGGCCTGAAGAAGATGTGGCGCTCGCCCAACGGCACGATCCGCAACGTGCTGGGCGGAACCGTCTTTCGTGAGCCCATCATCTGCGAGAACGTCCCGCGCTACGTGACCAACTGGACGAAGCCGTTCGTCATCGGCCGCCACGCCCACGGCGACCAGTACAAGGCCTGCGACATCCAGATCTCGCAGCCCGGGCGTCTGAAGATGCGCTTCGAGCCCGCCGACGGGAGCCATCCCCAGGAATACACCGTGCATGAGTTCACGGACACCGGCGTCGCCATGGGGATGTACAACCTGGACGAGTCCATCCGCGACTTCGCGCGCGCCTGTCTGAACTATGGGCTGCAGCGCGGCTGGCCGGTGTACTTCTCCACCAAGAACACCATTCTGCAGACCTACGACGGCCGGTTCCGGGAGATCTTCGAAGAGGTCTACGAGAACGAGTTCCGCAAGAGCTTCGAAAAGGCCGGCATCTTCTACGAGCACCGCCTGATCGACGACATGGTCGCCGCCGCGATGCGCTGGCACGGCGAATTCGTCTGGGCCTGCAAGAACTACGACGGCGACGTGCAGTCGGACGCCGTGGCCCAGGGCTTCGGCTCGCTGGGGCTGATGAGCTCGGTTCTCATGACGGCCAGCGGCAACATCGTCGAAACCGAGGCGGCGCACGGCACGGTGACGCGGCACTACCGCCAGCACCAGCAAGGCAAGGAAACCTCGACGAACCCGATCGCGTCGATCTTCGCCTGGACGCGCGGGCTGAAGTTCCGCGGCGAGATGGACGGCACGCCCGAGGTCGGCCGCTATGCCGAAGCGCTGGAGCGGGCCTGTGTCCGCACCGTCGAGAACGGCGAGATGACGAAGGATCTCGCCATGCTCGCCGGTGAGAACCAGGCTTGGCTGACGACGCGCGAGTTCCTCGACGCCGTCGAGCGCACCCTACAGCAGGAACTCAACGCGCCCGCCGAGAGTGGCTCCTGAGGCCGTCCCATCGCGCCCCGCGGTCGCGGGCCAGATGGGCCACGGCCGCGGGGCCACGCCGGCACAGCCGAACCGCCGGACCGGTCCGTCAGGCGTCGTGTTGCTGCGGAACCGGCACAACCCCTTCGCACAGACTTTCCAGCACATCCGCGGCCGTCCGGCACGCTTCGGCCTGCTGCGGGGCCACGGCGTTCAATTCAGCCGCCAATTCGCGCAAGCGGCCCACGTGCTCGGCGAATGTCTGTTGCTCGGGGGTTTGCAGAAACAACCCCTGGCTTTGTTCCATCGGCTCCCCGGCCACAGTCGGCATAGCCTGCGACAAAACGTAGCACACGCCGCCCGGAAAGCTTAACACCACGCCGTGTGAGGGTTTTGTCCGAACGTTGTGACAACCCGGCCGTGTCCGATTTCCCGCCTTGACGATCGAGACGCCGGTCCACCGGGCGCATCGCCGCCAAGCCGGCGCGGACGCGAAAAAGCCCGCGGCGCCGTAACGCCGCGGGCCGTCTTTGTGGTGAGGCTTTGCGGCGAGGTTCGGCGCTGCGGCTCAGGCCGCCACCGCCTCCGAGAGGGCGCTGGCGATGGCGGAAACCGCGTCCTCTCCAGCATCCGGGTTGGGGCCGCCGGCCTGGGCCATGTCGGGACGGCCGCCGCCGCCCTTGCCGCCCAGCGCCTGCGAGCCGACGCGAACCAGCTGCACCGCATCCACGGTGTTCGTCAGGTCGCTCGTCACCCCGACGACGAGGGAGGCCTTGCCCTCCCAGGACCCGGCGATGGCGACGACACCCGTACCGAGCTTCTTCTTCATCTCGTCGGCCATGGGCTTCAGATCCTTGGGCGGCACCTCGCCGACCACGCGGCTGGCGAAGGGAACGCCGCCGACGTCGCGCGTTTCGACGCCGCCGCCGCTGCCGGCCGTGGCCAGCTTCTTGCGCGTTTCCGCCAGATCGCGCTCCAGGCGCTTGCGCTCGTCCAGGAGCTGGTTGAGCCGCTCCACGAGGCCGTCCGGTGTCGCGCGCAGCGCCGCCGCCGCCTCGCGCACGGTGTTTTCCTGCTCGCGCACGTACTGCTCGGCCGGCTGGTGCGCCACCGCCTCGATGCGGCGCACCCCCGCGGCCAACCCCTCTTCGTGCGTGATCTTGAAGAATCCGATGTCGCCCGTGCGTTGAACGTGGGTGCCGCCGCACAGCTCCATCGACCACGGGGCGTTGGCGCCGGGGTCCTGCCCGCCCATGGAGACGACGCGGACCTCCTCGCCGTACTTCTCGCCGAACAGCGCGACGGCGCCCGCTTCGATGGCGTCGTCCTTGGGCATGACCTTGGCGGCGACGTCCGTGTTGGCGCGGATGCGCGCGTTCACCACGCCCTCGACGGCCATGAGGTCGTCACGGCTGATGGGCGTGGGTTGGCTGATGTCGAAGCGCAGCCGGTCGGGCGCCACGAGCGACCCCTTCTGGGCGATGTGCGCGCCGAGCTGCCGGCGCAGCGCCTCGTGCAGCAGGTGCGTGGCCGAGTGGTGCGCGCGGATGCGCGAGCGCCGCTCGCCGTCGATGGCCAGCTCCGCGCTCTCGCCGCGCGCGAGCGTGCCTTGCTCCACGACCACAGTGTGGACGTGCAGGTCGCCCACCTTCTTCTGGGTGTCGGTGACGCGCCCGCGCCCCGTGGGCGTCTCGATCGTGCCGGTGTCGCCGACCTGGCCGCCCGACTCGCCGTAGAACGGCGTTTGGTTCGTGACCAGTTCGACCGTCTCGCCGGCGGTGGCACTCCCGACCCGCTCGCCCTTGCGGACGATGGCCTCGATGTGGGCGGAGGCGGTGTCGTGCTCGTAGCCCAGGAACTCGGTTGCGCCCGCCTCGTCGCGCACGTCGAACCAGACGGTATCCCACGCGGCCTCGCCGGAGCCGGCCCAGGCCTTGCGGGCGGCCGCGCGCTGGCGCTCCATGGCCTCGTGGAAGCCCTGCTCGTCCAGCGCCATGCCCTCGCCGCGCAGGATGTCCCGCGTCAGGTCCACCGGGAAGCCGTAGGTGTCGTAGAGCTTGAACGCCACTTCGCCCGGCAGCGTGCCGCCGTCGGGCAGCTTGGCCGTCTCGTCGCTCAGCATCTTCAGGCCGCGCTCCAGCGTGCCCTGGAAGCGGCCTTCCTCCATCTTGAGCGTTTCCGTGACGAGCGCTTCCACGCGGCGCAGCTCGGTGAAGTGATCGCCCATGGCGCTGACGAGCTGCGGCACGAGCTTGTGCATCATGGGCTCGCGCACGCCGAGCTTGTGCACGTGGCGCATGGCGCGGCGCATGATGCGGCGCAGGACGTAGCCGCGGCCCTCGTTCGACGGCATGACGCCGTCGGCCATGAGGAAGGCGGTGGCGCGCAGGTGGTCGGCGATGACCTTGTGCGAGGGGCGGTACTCGCCGTCCGGACTGACGCCCGAGAGGTCGGCGGAGGCTTCCATCAGCCCGCGCAGCAGGTCGATGTCGTAGTTGTCGTGCTTGCCCTGGAGGACGGCGGCGATGCGCTCCAGGCCCATGCCGGTGTCGATCGAGGGGCGCGGCAGTTCGACCTTCTGCCCCGGCTCGGGCTGGTCGTACTGCATGAAGACGAGGTTCCAGATCTCGATGAAGCGGTCGCCTTCATCGTCGCTGCCCGGCGGGCCACCCGGCACCTCGGGCCCGTGGTCGTAGAAGATCTCGGAGCACGGCCCGCACGGCCCGGTGTCGCCCATGGCCCAGAAGTTGTCCGAGCCGGAGATGCGCAGGATGCGGTCCTCCGGCAGCCCCGCGACCTTGCGCCAGAGGTTGTAGGCGTCGTCGTCGTCGACGTAGACGGTCGCCAGCAGGCGCTCGCGCGGCAGGCCGAACTCCTCGGTCACGAGCTTCCAGGCCAGCTCGATCGCGCGCTCCTTGAAGTAGTCGCCGAAGGAGAAGTTGCCCAACATCTCGAAGAAGGTGTGATGCCGGGCGGTGTAGCCGACGTTTTCCAGGTCGTTGTGCTTGCCGCCCGCGCGCACGCACTTCTGCGAGGTGACCGCGCGGTTGTAGGGAACGTGTTCGTGGCCGGTGAACACGTTCTTGAACTGCACCATGCCCGCGTTGGTGAACAGCAGCGTGGGGTCGTTGCGCGGCACCAGCGGCGACGACGACACGATCTCGTGATCGTGGCGGTGGAAGTAGTCGAGAAACTGCCTGCGGATCTCGTTCGTCGTCAGCATCCCATTCCCCCACGCGGCTGCGCGCGCAGCTTGGCTGGTGTCCGTTCGTGTATGTAAGGCCGACGCGCGGACCGCTCAATCAGCGACTGCCCAGAGGGCGCGCACCGGCATGCCGTGACCGCGCCGGCCGGCGCGCACACCCTGCCGATGGCACACACCCCTGCGCAACACTTGGCACCGGCCGCAGGGAAATCGCGGGAGATGCCGGCGGCTCAGCCGTCCTCGCCGGACTCGGCGCCTTCGGCGCTGTCGCTGCCCTCCAGCATCGTGGAGGCGACGAGGCCGGCGTTTTCGCGCACCTTGCCTTCCAGCTCCTGGGCGATCTCGGGGTTCTCTTTGAGGAACTTCTTGGCGTTCTCGCGCCCCTGGCCGATGCGCTTGCCGTTGTAGGAGAACCACGCGCCGGCCTTTTCCACGATTCCGGCCTGCACGCCCAGGTCCAGCACCTCGCCCGTCTTGGAGATGCCCTCGCCGTACATGACGTCGAATTCGACCTGCCGGAACGGCGGGGCCATCTTGTTCTTCACCACCTTCACCTTGGTCTGGTTGCCGGTGACGGTGTCGCGGTCCTTGATCGAGCCGATGCGGCGGATGTCGAGGCGGACCGAGCTGTAGAACTTGAGGGCGTTGCCGCCGGTCGTGGTTTCCGGGCTGCCGAACATCACGCCGATCTTCATCCGGATCTGGTTGATGAAGATCACCATGCAGTTCGAGCGCGCGATCGAGCTGGCGAGCTTGCGCAGCGCCTGACTCATCAGCCGCGCCTGCATGCCGGGCTGGGACTCGCCCATCTCGCCTTCCAGCTCGGCGCGCGGCACCAGCGCGGCGACGGAGTCCACGACGAGCACGTCGATCGCGCCCGAGCGCACCAGGGTGTCGGCAATCTCAAGCGCCTGCTCGCCCGCATCCGGCTGCGAGATCAGCAGGTTCTCGACATCGCAGCCAACCTTGCGCGCGTAGGTCGGGTCGAGGGCGTGCTCGGCATCGATGAACGCGCAGGTGCCGCCCTGCTTCTGCGATTCCGCGACGACGTGGAGGGCCAGCGTCGTCTTGCCGGAGGATTCGGGGCCGTAGATCTCGACCACGCGGCCACGCGGCAGGCCGCCGATGCCGAGCGCGATGTCGAGCCCCAGCGAACCGGTGGATACGACCTCGGCGTCGACCACCGACTGGCGCTCGCCCAGCCGCATGATCGAGCCCTTGCCGAAGGAACGCTCGATCTGCCCGAGGGCCGAATCCAGCGCCTTCTGTTTGTCCGTGCTCTTCTTGTCCGCCAAGCTCAAAACATTCTGCTGTGCCATCGAGGGGCTCCCCTTATCCCACAGCCGCGCCGCCACCTGCAACGCGTGATCTCTCACCACCCCGACTTTTGTACCTGTTCTGTTCTCTGCTGCCAAGGTGGAGGCTGGCAACAACCGCCGTCAGCACGGCGGGTGCGGCCACACACGCATCAGGCGGTGTCGTACATGGCGTCCTTCACCGCGCCGGCGAGCTGCTTGAGCGTGAACGGCTTGGGCAGGAAACGTGCCCCCTCGGTGCTGTCGATGCTGGAGCGGAAGCTGTCCTGCGCATACCCGGAGATGTAGATGACGCGCAGGTCGGGCTGCATCTCGCGGAGTCGCGCCACCAGCGCCGGCCCTTCCATCTCGGGCATCACGACGTCGGTGATCAGCAGGTCCACGGGCTCGCCGCGCTCCCGCATCGTCGTCAGCGCCGCCTCGCCCGATTGGGCTTCCAGCACGGTGTAGCCCTTCTTGCGCAGCGCCCGTGCGGAGAAGGAGCGCACCGCATCCTCGTCCTCAACCAGCAGCACCGTGCCCATGCCGGTGAGGTCGTAGGCGGCCTCACCTTCACCTTCTCGCGCCTCGGGCTGATCCGCCGTGTCGCGGTGGCGCGGCAGGTAGATGGAGAAGACCGTGCCCTCGCCCACCGTGCTGTCGACCTGAATGTGGCCGCCGGTCTGCTTGATGATGCCGTAGACCGTGGCGAGGCCCAGCCCGGTGCCCTCGCCCACCTCCTTCGTGGAGAAGAAGGGCTCGAACACACGCGACAGGCTTTCCGCGGGAATGCCGCAGCCTGTATCGCGGACGTCGATGCGCACGTACTGTCCGGGCGGCACGGTTTCGCCATGGCCTGGTTTGTCTTCTGCCAGCTCGGTGTTGCTGGTGCGGATGTCCAGGCGCCCCCCGGTTTCGGCCATGGCGTCGCGCGCGTTGACGGCGAGGTTGATGATGACCTGTTCGAGCTGACCCTGATCGACCTTCACGGGATACAGCCCGCTGCCGTGCTCGATGCGCAGCGTGATGCGCTCCCCGATGAGGCGCTGGAGCAGGTGGTTCAGCTCCACCAGCACGTCCGTCACCGAGAGCACGGTCGGACGCAGCGTCTGCTGGCGCGAGAAGGCGAGCAGCTGCCGGACGAGGTTCGCCGCCCGGTTGGCGTTCTGCTTGATCTGCATGAGATCGGCGAAGGACTGGTCGCCCGCGCGGTGGCGCAGCAACAGCAGATCGCAGAAGCCGATCATCGCGGTGAGCAGGTTGTTGAAATCGTGCGCCACCGCGCCCGCCAGCTGCCCGATGGCCTGCATCTTCTGCGACTGCGCCACCTGCTGTTCCAGTTGTTTGTGGCGCGTCATCTCGATCAGGTAGACGAGCCGCTGCGTGCCCACGTCGGTGGCCTCGAAGGCCTTGGCGAACACGGCGAAGACGCGCTCGCCGTCGGGCGAGCGCACTTCCGGCGGGTCGGTTTCCCCGCCGGCCGGCCCGGCCAGAGCGTCCGCCACCGTCTTGCGATCCGACGCATGGACCAACTCGGGCAAGCGCTCGCCGGTGAGCGACTCGCCCTGCTGGGCCAGAAGGTCCGCGAAGGCGGCGTTGCAGGCCTGGATGCGGCCAGCGGCGTCCAGCAGCGCGATCCCCAGGGGCGCCTGCTCGAAAAAGCTGCGGAAGCGCTGTTCCGACTCCGCCACCGCGGCGGCGGCGGCGTTTTCGCGCGACAGGTTGCGCACCACCGCCCGCGCCGTGGGATGCCCGTCACGACCCTCGCGCACGACCTGTTGCGTGATATGCGCGGTGAATGCGCTGCCGTCGGCGGCGTGGAACACGGCGTTGCGGGTTTCCGTGGCACCGTCCCGATCCGGGTCCAGGGGAAAAGCGCTGTAGGCAGGCGCGCCCGCCTCCGCGTCCACGAGGTGGTGGAGCCGGCAGCCGCCGTCCGCGAGCGCCGACGGCGTCCGCTCCAGCCAGTCTGCGAGCGTCGCATTGGCGTAGACGAAACGGCCGTCGCGGTCGACCACGTAAAAGCCCACCGGCGCCTGATCGAGCAACCCGGCCAGCCGCTCGTGCTCCGTGCGCAGGCGCTCCTGCATGTCGCGGCGGCTGGTGACGTCCTCCGCAAACCAGACCGCCGCGCCCGGCGGGTGCGCCACGGGATAGGTCCGAACCGCGTACCAGCACGCACGGCACCTCGGCCAATGCACGGCCACTTCTGCCCGGCCGCCGCTGCCGCTCGCCGCCTCGCGGTGGAGGTTGGCCAGGGCGTCAGCGGCGACTTCGCCTTGCGCATGCGCCGTCAACAGGTCGGGAAGGCTCGCCCCAGCGTCGTTCAGCCACGCGCGCCCCGCGGCGTTGGTCCGGATCGGCCGACCATCCGAGCGCACCACCTGGGCCGGGCTGGGCAGGGTCTCGAAAACGTCCCGCAGGGGCCGCAGGCGCTCGCGCTGGCGCCACCAGCCCACCGCCGCGAGCGCTGCGAGCACCGCGAAAACCCCAGCGAGCGCCCACGGCAGCCAGCCGGCTGTGCTGTCCACAGGGGCCGCAAGCGCAGCCGTGGGCGCGACGAGGGTGCCGAGGCCGCCGATACCGGCGAGCGGATGGCGGTCGCGCGCGACCATCACCGGCCCGCGTTCCGCCCGCCGGGCATGCGACCTTTCAGGCGCATGACGTAGCTGATGACCTGTGCCACTGCCTTGTAGTGCTCGGGTGGGATTTCCTGGTCGATCTCCACGCCGGAATAGAGCGCGCGCGCCAGTGGCGGGTTGGGAACGATGGGAACGTCGTTTTCGCGCGCCGTGGTGCGGATGCGTTCGGCCACGCGGTCGGTTCCCTTCGCCACCAGCGTCGGCGCGGCCATGTTGACCTGATCGTACTTGAGCGCGACGGCGTACTGCGTGGGGTTCGTGACGACGGCGTCGGCGTCTGGAACCTCGGCCATCATGCGCTTTTGCGACTTTTCCTTGCGCAGCTGGCCCAGCTTCTTTTTGACCTCGGGGTCACCTTCCGTCTGCTTCTGCTCGTCCTTCACCTCCTGCTTGGTCATCATCATCTGCTCGTGGTGCTGCATCTTCTGGAAAGCGAAGTCGGCCACGGCGATGACCGTCATGACCGCCAGGATGCCGCCCACGATCTTGAGGACGAGTTCGCGCAGCACCGGCAGCGCCGTGTTCACCGGCATCAGCGGGAGTTCGTTCACCCGGTCGTGCTCGGGAATGAGCATCAGCGTGACCACGAGCGCCACGACCGAGAGCTTGCCGATGCCCTTGGCGAACTCCACCAGCGAGCGCTTGGAGAACAGCCGGCCCGCGCCCTTGATGAGGGAGATCTTCTCCAGCTTGGGCTTGATCGTCTCCGGGCTGAGCAGGAAGCCGATCTGCAGCACGATGGACACGATCGCCGCCGCCATGGCGATCAGGAAGGGAACGAAGAGCGCGCCGATGACGTCCCAGATCGTCTTTTCCAGCAGTGCGCCCAACTCCGCGCGGCCCGTGGGCAGCTGCGTCACCTTGCCGATGAAGGGGTACATCGCCTCGTAGAGGCTCTGCACGGTGTAAGGAGCCGACACCGTCAGGATCAGCCCGAAGGCCAGGATCATGAACCAGTGCGTGACTTCCTGGGACTTGGCGACCTGGCCCTTTTCGCGCGCCTGGTCCAGCCGGCGCTGCGTCGGTTCCTCGGTCTTCTGGGTGTTGTCCTGCTCCTGGGACATCGCACCAGCCCCGGCTCACAAGTTCAGCAGCGGACGGTAGGATTCCGTGAAGCTCTGGAGAAACCACTGCATGATCGCCGGCAGCGTGACCAGCAAGAGCACGATTCCCTTCCCCACCTGCAGCGGGATCGCCACGAAGAAGATCTGCACCTGCGGCATCAGGCGGTTAATCAGCCCGACCCCAATGTAGAAGATGGTCCCCACGACGAGGAAGGGCATGGCGAGCTGAAAGCCGAGTTTGAAGGCATCCGCCGCCGTGCGCGCGACGAACTGCGCGATGTCCTGCATGGGGGGCGCGCGCCCGGCCGGGAAGACGGCATAGCTGTCCACCATGGCGCGCAGCATCATGTGGTGCGTGTCCGTGGCGAAAATCAGCAGCACGCCCATCGTGCTGAGAAACGCGCCGACGATGGAGCCCTGCTGCTGGGCGGTGGGGTCGTTGACCAGCGCGTTCGACAGCGTGGACATGAACGCCATGATCATGCCGGCGATCATCAGCGCACCGACGATCATGCGCGCCACGCCGCCCAGCAGCAGGCCGATGAACACCTCGCCGATGAGCACGAGCGCCAGCGCGATCGGCTCGCCGGGCCGGCCGGGCAGCTTGTCGGCCAGCAAGGGGGCGAGGATGAGTGCCATGAAGAAGGCGAAGATCACACGTGCGCGGCGGGTGACGTAGCTGTCGCCGATGCCCGGCATCACCATCGCGGCAGCGCCGACGCGAACGAGGATGAGCAGGAAAACGAACAGCTTCGCGGGCAGAACGGATTCCAGCATGCGGCGCTCACCCGGCCCGGCTGCGGCGTCAGGATTCGATGGTCACGATGCGCTCGTTGACCTGGTCCGCGAAGGACTGCAGCTGGTTCACCATGTACGGCGCCAGCGCCATGATCGCGATCATGATGGCGATGATCTTGGGCACGAACGCCAGGGTCATTTCCTGGATCTGAGTCAGCGCCTGAATGAGCGCCACCGCCAGCCCCACGAAAAGGGCGATCAGCATGATCGGGCCGGCGACCATCAGCATCACGTAAACGGCGTCGCGCCCGATGGCGATGATCTCGGTTTCATTCATGGCGGTGCTGGATGGCCGGCCGCGGTTCCGCCATACTCAGATCGGCATCTGCAGGATCTGCTGGTAGGCCTGGATGGCGCGGTCGCGCACCGTGGTGACGCTTTGCAGCGTCATCTCTGCCTTCGACATCGCCATCACGACGTCGTTCATGTCGGCGGTCCCGGCCGCGGCCTTGAGCGACTGCGTCTCGCTGCGCTGAACCGTCTGGATGGCGTTGTCGGTCGCGCTCTCCAGCACCTGGCCGAAGGACTGGCCGTCATCATTCACCGGCGCCGGGCCGGGCGCCTGGTTCACGGGCTGGGTCTGTTGCGTGCTGTCGGGCTGCGCCTGCTGGGCCGCGCGGCGATAGGCGGCGAGCGCTTCCGAGAACGAGACGTTCATCGGGCCGTCTCCACTGTTTGATCCGGCCGGGTCCGCCTGCGCGTCAGCGCATCAGCGAGATCAGGCCCTGCATCATCTGGCGCGAGGATTCGATGACCTTCAGGTTGGCCTGATAACTGCGCTGGGTTTCGCGCATGTCGGCCATTTCCACCAGGCTCTTCACGTTCGGCGTCTTCACGTAGCCCTCTTCGTTGGCCGCCGGATGGCCGGGCTTGTAGGTCTTGCCGAAGTCGCTCTGGTCCTTGATGACATCATCGACCTTCACCTGCTGGACGCCGACTTCCTCGTTCATGACGTTTTCGAAGGTGACGATCTGGCGCTGGTAGGGATCGCCGCCGGGGGAACGCGCCAGGGAGTTGGCGTTCGCCAGGTTCTCCGAGATCACGCGCATGCGGTCGCCCTGGGCCTTCATGCCCGCGGAGGCGATGTGCAGCGTCTTCGACAGATCCATAACGCGATCCTCCAGGGCCGCGGTCAGCCGCCGCCGCCCGAGCCCCAGGCCATGCGGAACATGTCCATGTACTTCCGGTAGATGTTCGTCATGGCGCGGTGGGACTGCTGGGTGTCGGCGACCTTCACCATCTGTTCCTCGATGACGACCGCGTTGCCGTTGGGGGCCGTCTCGTAGGTCTCGTCCTGCTCCTCGGCTTCCGGCGTCTGCGCGTCGGGCACGCTGGCGTTGATGTGCCCCGCGTTCGTCACCTTGGGCTGCATCGGCTCCAGTTCGCGCTGAAGCGCGCCGACGAACTCGGGATCTTCCATCCGGCGCGGCTTGTAATCGGGCGTGTCGGCGTTCGCGATGTTGTCGGCGAGCACACCCTGGCGCTGCTCCAGCCATTTCATGCGGCGCGAAACCGCATCGAAGACGTTGAAGTCCGCCATCGCCCTGTCCGCCGCGTTGTTGACTCTCGGGGTCGTACTCCACGTGATTTTGGCGCCAGCCTTGTTAAGAACCCGTAAAGGCGCTTAGGTTGACCCCCTGTGCGGGCGACGCCCGCGGGGACCGCGGCCATCTGCTCGCGCTGCGGTCACGGCAAGGGACGGTGCGCGATGCTTTATCTGACGCGCAAGGTCGGCGAGTCCGTCGTCATCAACGACGACATCGAGGTCACGGTCGTCGACATCCGCGGCAAGTCCATCAAGCTGGGGTTCACCTTCCCGCCGGACGCCAGTGTGCTGCGCCGGGAGATCTACGACCGCATCCAGGCGGAAAATCGCGCGGCCGCCGAAGGCACCGACGCCCTGGCGGCCGAACTGGGGCGACAGGCGGGCGGCCGCATGCACGCCGCTGCGGAACCGTCGCATTCCGCCGCCGCTGCGCGCACGCGCGCCCGGGAGGAAGAGCCGGAGTGACGCGCGCCGGCTTTCAGGCGGGGAAGATGTCCGGCCGCATGGTCTCCGCCAGCCCCTCTTCGGTGTAGCGCCCGTCCGCGAGCGCTTTTACATAGGCCGCGAGCACGGGGCCGTCCGGCCCGGTCCAGCGATACCCGTTGGCTTCCAGGAACATCACCAGCGCCGCCAGTCCCGTCGCGCGGTTGCGCGCGGCGAAGGGCCGGACGGTCATGATTGCCGTCAGATGCGCCACCGCCAGCCGCACGGCGTCGCGCTCGCCGTCGATGGTGCAGCGGCGCTGCACATCGCCCAGCGCGCGCCGCACCGCCTCCAGGTCGGCCAGCGCGGTCCCGCCGGACTCCGCGACCTCCGCCTCGTTCAGGCGTGCGATCTCCTCGGCCGGCACCCACCGCGGTTCAGCCATGGCTGGCCTCGACATCGTCCAGGGTCGTCCGCGCCTGTTGCGTCGCCGCCAGCGCCCGCGTGCGCAACGCGGCGAAGTCCGGCACGTCGTGCGGCGGCCGCGGCGCGTAGCTGATCCGTTTTTCGCGGTCGGCCGCGTGGGCGGCATCGACGGAAAACCCTGCGTTCCCGTCACGCGTCATGCTTCACCTTCCACAGCACAGCCTCATCCACCGGCAAAGCTAGTGCCGCAGGTTCGCTCCTGCAACGCGACAGCGCGGCAACACAGGCTGCCCGCATACGTCATCTGGCCGCACGGCAACATCAAATTCCACCCCTTCTGTTTTAAATCTTTATTCGTCTTTGAAGAGTTAAGAAAACCATTATTCTGGTATTCAACAATTTTGACTCGTCCGCAAGACGCCAAGGATGAACAGGATGGGACGTGAATACGATCATTCGACACGGCGGCCGCGTCATACCTTCGTGGCGTCACCGCGCGGCGCCACGGACCAACTCTCGCGAACGGGCAACTTCGAGTTCGAGGACGTCGTCTGTGAGATGGAATCGGCCGATCTGCTCGCGCCGGCGTCGGATGGCCATTCCACGTTCATGCGCAAGGCGCGCAACAAGATTTCCGACCGGACCTCGCTGTACAGCATCATGCCACGCGGAACGACCACACGGTTGGACAATCGCTCCTACGATATCGGTTTTTTCCTTTTCCAGTTCGTGCCGGATCTGGTGCGTTTCGATTTGCTGAGCGGATGGCGGCGGCGGACTCACCTGGCGGTGTGCGTCATCGAGGAACTGTGGGCCCGCGACATCCCGCGGTTCCGACACAAGCTCAGTCAACTCAAGGCCTTCGATCTGGTCTTCTGCTGCTGCTACCACAGCATCGAACCGCTCGCGGAGGCCATCGGCCGCGAGGTGCTCTATCTGCCGCCGGCCGTCGACGTGCTGCGGTTCATGCCCACGGCCCAGGCCCAGAACCGCGCGATCGACGTGTGCTCGATCGGCCGGCGATCGCCCATCACGCATCGCGCCCTGATCAAGCAAACGATCGATAATGGGCTGTTCTACCATTTCGACAGCGTGCGCGGCCCAATGTACGCGCGCAATCCGCGGGATCACCGCCTGCTGCTGGCCAACCTCGTCAAGCACAGCCAGTACTTCATCGCCAATGTCGCCAAGATCGACCAAACACACGAAACCGACGCCCAGCCCGAAATCGGCCAGCGCTTCTTCGAAGGCATGGCGGGCGGCGCGGTGCTGCTTGGCCAGCCACCGAAAACGGCCATCTTCGACCAGCTTTTCGACTGGCCGGATGCGGTGATCGAAATCCCCTTCGATTGTCCCGGGATCGCCGAGGTGCTGGCGGAGCTGAACGCGCAGCCGGCGCGTTTGCGCCGCATTCGCCAGGACAATCTCGCCGGAACCGCCCGCCGTCACGACTGGATGCATCGTTGGCAAACCATTCTCGAAACCGCGGGCCTGCCGCCAACACCCGCGATGCGCGAGCGCGCGCGGACGTTGAGCGAGGTGGCGAACCGGGGGGCGGCGGTGAACGGCGAAACCACGGCGACGGCAACGCCGGCAGCCCGCGAAGAGTGGATGGGCCAGGACTTCGGGGGGTGACCATGCTTTCGCAATCGGCCGCCCAGCCCTCGCGCGGGCAGCAACTTCACGACCGCATCGCGGCGTTGGTTCCCTATCACCGCAGCATCACCGGCGAGGGCGTGCGCCAGACCCTGCGCGATTTGCGCGAGATCGTGCCGCTCACCATCCACGAGGTGCCGAGCGGAACCCGGGTCTTCGACTGGACCGTTCCCCGCGAATGGGCGATCCGTGACGCCTACATCAAGGACACAGACGGGCGGCGCATCGTCGATTACCGCGAAAGCCCGCTGCACGTCGTCAACTCCAGCGTGCCCGTCCACGCGCGCATGTCCCTGAACGACCTGCGCCCGAACATCCACACGCGGCCGGATCAGCCCGACGTCATCCCCTACCGCTACGCGCATTACCAGGCGGGATGGGGGTTCTGCATGCGCCACCGCGACTTCGAAGCCATGCCGGAGGGCATGTACGAGGTGCGGATCGATTCGGCGTTCACGGACGGGTCCCTGACCTACGGGGAGTGCTGCATTCCCGGGGCGAGCGAGCGCGAAGTCCTGTTCTCCTGCCACGTCTGTCACCCGGCCTTGGCGAACGACAACCTCTCCGGCATCGCCGTCGCCGCCGAGCTCGCGCGCACGCTGATGAACCGTGACCTGCGCTACACCTACCGCTTCGTCTTCGTCCCGAGCACGATCGGCGCGATCACCTGGCTGGCGCGCAACGAACACCGGACCGCGCGCATCGACCACGGGCTGGTGCTGAGCAATCTCGGCGATCCGGGCGGGCTCACCTACAAGGTGACGCGCAACGGCGGCACGGACATCGACCGGGCCATGCGGCACCTGTTCGGCTACGGCGACCGGCCCGGCACCGTACGACCGTTCAGCCCGTACGGCTACGATGAGCGGCAGTACAATTCACCGGGCTTCCAGTTGCCGGTGGGTTTGCTGACGCGGACGCCGCACGAGGGCTATCCCGAGTACCATACCTCCGCCGACGACCTGAACCTGCTGACGCCCGAGGCGCTCGAGGACAGCTACGACTTCATCATGGAGGTCGTGAACCTGGTCGAGACGAACCGCACGTACCTGAACACCTGCCCCAAAGGCGAACCCGAGTTGGGTCGACGCGGCCTCTACCGCAGCGTTGCCGGTCACAGCGCCGGGCGGACGGCGGAGTTGCCGCATCTGTGGGTGCTGAATCTGGCGGATGGCGCGCACAACCTGCTTCACATCGCCGAGCGGGCAGGCCTCGCGTACAGCCTTGTCGAACAGGCGGCGTCCCGGCTGGTCGAGGTCGGGCTTCTGCGCGAAGCGGTGGGCGCACCGCCAGATGGCGCAGCCCCCGACCGGGGGATGCCCCCATGAAGCTCCACGAAACCGCGATCCCAGGCGCTTACCGCATCGAGCTGGACCCGAAGCGGGACGAGCGCGGGGTGTTCGCCCGCATCTGGTGCGCCCGGACCTTCGCGGAACACGGCCTGTCCGGGCAACTCACCCAGTGCAGCCTGTCCGTGACGGAGACGCGGGGGATCATACGCGGGCTGCACTACCAGAAGCCGCCCGCGCAGGAGACCAAGCTGGTGCGCTGCGTGCGCGGCGCGATCTTCGACGTGATCGTCGACGTCCGGCCGGACTCACCCGCCTACGGCCAATGGCACGCGGAAACCCTGCGTGCCGGCGTACACACCCTGCTGTACGTTCCGGCGGGCTGCGCCCACGGGTTCCAGACCCTGGCTGACGACACCGAGGTCAACTACTGGATGTCGGCCCCGCACGCACCCGACGCCGAAGCCGGCATCCGGTACGACGACCCAACGCTCGCCATCCCCTGGCCATTGCCGGTGGCCCACTTGTCCGACCGCGATCGCCGGCTCGGCCCACTGGCCGGGCGCGCCGGGGCGTAAGCCAGCGCCCGTTGGCCGTCCCGGACCGCCCCAGGGCAACTCCCCTAACTGTTTCTTAAGCCTGATTCACCACCCTGCCCGCGCAGACACGCACGCGATCCGGGGCATGGGTGTGAGCGAAGCCAGCGGCAGCAGCAAAACGCCGCCGGCCCGGGCGGTCGCCCGGCAGATGGACGCCCTGCGCGCGGCCGGGGCGCGCGGCGATCCGGCGCGGCTGAACGTGCCGTCGTTGCGCGGACAAGGCATGCCGCCGCCCGTCGCCCTCGTCACGATCGCCTGCATGATCGACCGGCTGTGCGCGGCCGACGCCGCCGGCGAAAAAGCCCCGGCGGCCAAGCCGCCGTCCGACGACGGCAAAGGCGAGACGCCATGAGCGACGACGCCCCGACCACGGATGCCGAGGCGCACCTGAGCGCCCTGGCGGACCGCATCGCGGACGCCGAGGCCCGGCTCGCGGCGGCGGAGGCCGTGGATCTCGCGGGCCTCGACGCGCTGACGGAGCGCGCCTGTTCCGCCGTGGCCGCGCTGCCCGCCGAGCAGCGCGACGTGCTGCGCCCGCGGGCCGAGGCGCTGCTGGCGGGGCTCGACCGGCTCGCCGGCGCCCTGCACGGACAGGCGGGAACGCGCGACGGCCATCACACCGAAGCCGCCCGTGCCTACGCGCGCGGCGCAGCAACCGAGCGGGGCGAGCCATGAACTACGTGGATTACACGTGGTTCGTCCTGGCGCTGGTGCTGGTCATCGGGCTGATCCTGCTCGCCGGAAAGCTGGCGCAGTGGTTCGGCGTGGGCGGGGCCAAGCCCACCCGCCTGGGCCGCAAGCGGCGCTTGACGGTCAGCGAAGTCCTTCCCATTGACAGCCGCACCAAGGCCGTGCTCCTGCGGCGCGACGACGTCGAACACCTCGTGCTCCTCGGCTCCCAGGACACCCGCGTGGTGGAACGGGGAATCGGGCCGGCCGCGAGCAGTTTTCAGGAAGCCATGAACGAGGACGCCGGCGAATGAAGCTGCGCTGGGCGATCCTGCTCGCGGGGTTCGCGCTCGCGGGGCTGACGGCCCTGGCCGGACCGGCGGCGGCACAGGAACTGAGCCTCGATCTGGGTCAGGGTGCGGACGGCGAGACCACCCAGCGTCTGATCCAGATCGTCGTGCTCGTCACCATCCTGTCGCTGGCGCCGTCGATTCTGGTGATGGTGACGTCGTTCACGCGCATCGTCGTGGTCCTATCGTTCCTGCGCAACGCGCTGGGCATCCAGCAGACGCCGCCGAACTCGGTGCTCATCAGCCTGGCGCTCTTCCTAACGGCCTACATCATGATGCCGACGATGCAGGCCGTGTACGATCAGGCGCTGCAGCCGCTCATCAACGACCGGATGACCACGACGACGGCGCTGGAGGAGGCATCGGGGCCGGTCCGCTCCTTCATGCTGGACCACGTGCGCGAGCAGGACCTGACCCTCTTCCTCGACATGGCGAATGTGGAGAACGTCGAGAACGCCGAGGACACGCCGCTGCGCGCTCTCGTCCCCGCGTTCATGATCAGTGAGCTGCGCCGCGCCTTCGAGATCGGCTTCCTGCTCTACCTGCCTTTCCTCATCATCGACATGGTGGTCGCCTCCGTCCTCATGTCGATGGGCATGCTGATGCTGCCGCCCGTCATCATCTCCCTGCCGTTCAAGCTGATCTTTTTCGTGCTCGTGGACGGCTGGTACCTCGTCGCGGGCAGCCTCGTGCGCTCCTACGGCATCGGCGGATAGCTGGGCACAGCCGGCGTATGCGCTGACAGGTCCGGGCGTCGTGTATGTCGCGCCGAACGAGTCTGGATGCCCGGCCAGCCACCGTGTTGAGGGATACGGCACGCTCACCGGCACGCCGCGCGGTCAGGCGCTGCCGCCGCCCTCTGCTTGCTCGCGGACCCGCTTGCGGTAGGCGTCGAGGAAGGTGACGGCGTTGTCCACGCCGTCGAGCTGTTCCGTGATGGCATCAAGGCCCGTGGCGTCGCTGTCCGTAAGCAGCTTGAAGGTTTCGGCCTGCTGGGTTCCAGTAATGGCCCGGCCATAGCGTCCGCGCAGCTGCTTCAAACCGGTCTGGTCGCCCGCCATCGTCAGCGCGACGGCGGCCCGCACGACCTTTTGCGCGCCGGCCGCGTCCAGGCTCTCCCCGGCCGCGGGCGGCTCGGGAACCAACCGGAGCAGCGCGGTGGCGGCCTTGCTCCATTCGCCGTTGTCCGACCAGATGTCCGCCTTCAGGCGCAGGCCGTCCGTGCTGTCGTCGCCGCTGAGCAGCGAGAGCGCGCGCTCGCGCTTGCCCTGTTGCGACAGCGCGCGCACGCGCAGGTGGCGCCGGCGGCGTTTCAGCTCGGGCGACAGCTCCGACACCGAGCTGCGTTCCAAGGCATCCAGGGCACGGCCGGGCTGCCGGTTCAGCAGCCGGACCGATGCCAACCGCGCGCCGGCCATGGCCTTGCGCGTGCCGGACAGGCGGTGGTCGACCTGACCGCCCAGGAGCTTCGCGGCGCTGTCCAGAAGGTCGACGTTCACCAGCCGGTCGACGAGGTCTGAGAGCATCCGGTTGCCGCGCTCGCCGGCCGGGGTCAGCTCGCGGAACTGCTCATAGATCGTCAACGCATCCAGGGGATTCAACTTGTCGGCTTCCCCGCCCAGGAAGAGCCGCTGAAAGATGTCGCGCATCCGCTTGGCGGCCAGCTCGGCCCGCTGCAGGCCGGAGAGGTGGTTCGCCACGTCCTGCAGGGAGCGCAGCGCGCGGGCGTACTGTTTGTTCTGCAGATACAGATCGGCCAGGCGGTGCAGCAGGATCGCCTCGAAGGTGTCGCCGCGCCACGCGAAGCGCAGCTTTTCCAGGCGGTCGATGGCTTCGGGCACGTCGATGCGGCCGGCGGCGAGATCGCGCTCCACCATGACGAAACGCGCGCGCCCGCGCGAACGTGCGTAGGGCCCCTCGGCAACGGACCGCCACGTCTTTTCCGCCTCGTTCACCTGCCCGTTCACGAGCTGTTTGCGGCCTTTCAGGTACTTTATCTCGGCCTTCTCGGCGGGTTTGGGATCAAGCGAACGGGCGGCATCCAGCTCCGCCGTGGCGGCTTCGGTCTGTCCCAGCGCCAGGCGCGATTCGGCGCTCCATAGGCGGAGTTGCAAGCGCACGTCCTTCGGGTATGCGTCGATCAGCGGATCGGCCATGTGGAAGGCCTCAGCGGCCATGCGATGCGCGCCCGTCGCGTTGGCGTAGGCCGCGCGCCATGGGAGCGCCTCCGCCGCCGAGTCCAGCGCGGGATGTGCCAGGGTGCGTCCCGCCTTGCGCCAGTTGTCCGCCAGGACGTGGGAACCGCCGCGCATCAGCCGGACTTGCGGATCGCGGCCGCGCTCCCCCGCATCCTCGGTGTAGATGTCGAGCGCGCCCAGGCTCTCCACGCCGAAGCCGTGCGCGAAATAGAAGCGCGCGAGATCGAGGCGGGCCAGGTGCTTCTCGGCGGGCGGCGCGCTGGCGAGTGCGGATTCCAGGTCCTGCTGGGCGTCCGGGTAGCTTCGCCCCGGACGGCGCCACTGGGCCAGCTGCAGCAGCTTTTCGCCGCCGGGCTCGGGCAGCGGCGAAGCGTTCGAGGCGTCGTGCGCCGTGTCGCTGAGATGAAGGTCGCCGCCCTCGCCGCCGGGCCCGATCAGCACCGCGCGCTTCGTCGTGGCCACCTCGATGCCGTCGGCCTTGGGCACGACCACGACGCCGAGCGCGGTGCGCAGGACCGTTACGGTGGGAAAGGCCTGCGTAACCGGGACACCCTGCCCCGGCCCGCGCGTGGGCACGACGTGGATGCGCCCACCCGCGCCCGGGTCGTCGAGCGTGACGACGTCGCCGGGGTTGCGGACCGGAATCTTGAGCTGGCCATCCGCGTGCTGGATGTCGAGCGGCTGGCTCGGGCCAACCGGCTCGGGCGCCAGCCGGATGCGCCAGGCCTCGTTGGGGCGCCGGGCCCGCGCCCGCACCTGCGGTTTCAGCCCCATGCGCAGCACCGCTACGCCGCCGTTGTTGCGGACCAGCTCGGCCTCGGTGACGGCCGTGGCGTCCCGGACCAGCCGTTGCGGAAAGGTCGGCGGCGCCCGTCCCGGAACGACGAACCACACCGACCCGTCGCGGCGATAGAGAGCGGCCGGTCCACGCGCCCAGTCCGCCCGCACGCGCGCGGCGCCGATGCGCGGCGGGATGTCGCCCGGCTGCGGGATGAGGCCGCGCGCGATCTGATTCGGTGAAAAGCGCTGGAACTGCTGCTGCTTTTCCTGGCCCTGATCCACGTCGCGATCGAACGACTCGGGCGTGTCCGGCTTGATGACCGGCCGCGGCGGCGCTGCGCTGGCGGTTTGGGTGGCCGTGTCGTCGCCTTCGTCCGTGTCGTCCGCGACCGCCTCCGGCGGCGGCGGATCTTCCTTCACGCCCGGCGCGAAGACGTCGACGACCACGTCGCTGGTTTCGGCGCGATGTTCCAGATGCACACCGGGTTTCGTGGTCAGCTTCACCACCGACCCGGTGCCGTTTTCCCCGACCTCGACGGCCTCGACGTAGCGCGGATCGGCCTTTTCGAAAGGGCCGGTGTCGATGGGCGCCTTGCGCGTGAACTGGATCGTTGCACGGCCCTGGTCCGGCTGGGCGCCCACAGCGTACGGGACGCGTTTGGGCCAGTCGAAGATCAGCCGGTCCGCGTTCTCGCGCCGGGCAAGGTCGAGCGTGACGGTATCCGATCCCGGCGGCGGCGCCCCCGGCTTGCGCAGCGTGATGATGACCTTCTTGCCGTCGCGGCGGCCTTCCATCGCGTAGTCGCCTTTGAGCGGGAAACTCACGCGATAGCCGTGCGGGCCGGGGGCGGCGGCGCCGATGTACGGCGTCAGCGCCGGATAGGCGTCATCCGTCTGGAAGGTGGCGCGCCGCCCGAATTCCATCTTGAGTTGGCGGTTCTGTGTGAAGGCGCGGAAGGAAACCGGCTCGCTCCACTCGAACACGAGCCGCCCGAAGGCGCCTTCGTCGGTGCCACTCACGTTCACGATCTCCGCCGCCCGCGCGCCGGAGGCCAAAAGCGCCAGCGCCGCGGCCAGGGGCGCGGCGATGCGGATCCAGCCCGCGCGGGTCATGCACCCTCCCGCGCGTTGCGCGAGACGATGACGTCCACGCGCCGGCCGAGTTCGCGCCGTCGCGCGTCCGGCAGATCCTCGGGCAGGCCGTCGTATTGGGCGTCGCCGTAGCCGTAGGTGACGACGCCGCCCGCATAGCCGGCGTTCTGGAGCGCCGTCGCCACGGTGCGCGCGCGCAGCACCGAAAGCTCCCAGTTGGAGGGATAACGCTGCGTCGGCTTCCTGGGATCGGCGTATCCGGCGACCTGCACCCGGTTGCTGATGTTGCGCAGGAACCCGCCGAGCGCGAACACCGCCTCCCGCGCCTTGTCGGTCAGCTGATACGACCCGCTCTCGAACAGCAGCCGCCCCGGCATGGAAATGAACAAGCGGTTGCCCTTCCGGCGCACCAGGCTCTGATCGAGCACGCTGTTCGCATCCAACTGCGTGCGCACCACCTCGCCGATGTAGTCGAGATCGGCCCCGGGCGGCGCGTCCTTGCCCGGCATGTCCAGTTGCAGCGTGGGCGACGCCTGCTTGTTGTTCATCACGGAGGACAGACGTTCCTGCAAGCTGTCCGTCAGGTTCTGCCACTTGGCGTTGTCCACGGACTGCATGGCGAAGAGCATCACGAAAAAGGTCAGCATCAACGCGACCAGATCCGTGAAGGTTACCAGCCACGAATCGCCGGCGCCGTCATTCTTGCTGTCGCGCGCGGAGACGCCCGGCCCCTGGTCGTTCGTATCCTCCGCCGAGATCCGCGTCACGACGCCCCCGCCCCAACGTCAAGCTCGCCCGGGGACACGGCCTTGCGATGCATGTGGACCTCGAAGGCGAGACGGCCGCGCTTCGCCTGTCCCGGCATCAGGCCGGTGCCGATCGTGTCCGACCCCAAGCCCAGCGATTCGAGCCGGCGCGCCACCAGCCCGCTGCGCAGCACTTGCAGGTTTCTGGGGCCCGCGCCCTGGCCGCGCTCGACGCTGTGCAGAAACCGCAATTCGTAAAAGCGGTCGACGCCCTTTTTGCTGGTGAGCACGTCCACCAGCCGGTTGAGCAGCCGCCCCCGCCCGGGCGCAAACGCTGCCCGGCCCTGGACGAACAGCGCGTTGGCCGGGGCTTCCAGGCGCAACACGGTTCCGCGGGCCGACTGTTCCACCTTCACCGCCGGCAGGGATTGCTTGAAAAGGCTTTCGATCTGGTCCGACAGCGAGGCCCCGCCGTCCTGCATGCCCGAACCGGATTGCGGCCGCTTCAGGCTCTTCAGCGCGGCCACCTCACCGCGGAAGGTCGTGACGACGCTCTTCACGACCGCCTCGCGGCGGCCGTCTGCGTAGTTGGCCATCGTCGTCATCATGATGAAGAAGGCCAACAGCAGGAGGTACAAGCTCAGCATCAGGATCATGCTCCCGCCGGAGCTGGACCCCGATCGCTGACGCTGAAGCTCGCCGTCGATCTGCATGCCGGGTCAGTCGAATCCCGCGAGCAGCCGATCGATATCTTCCTGGCTGACCGAATCCTGGTCGTCCGACGGGCCGTTGAGCAGATCCGCCTCGCTGGTCGCCCCGGCCTCCGCCGGCTTGTCGGACGTGCTCTCTTCCTTGCGCTCGCGGCGCTGGCGCGCGGCTTCCTCGCCGAAAGCCTCCAGCATCTGATCGACCTTGTTCTCGATCTCCTGGAGTGCCTTGACGACCTTGGTGATGCGCTGGCCGGTGATGTCCTGGAAATTACAGGCCTCGTAGACCTGGGTGACCGCGCCGGTGATCTTGTCGCCCGTGGCCTCGTCCAGGTTCTCGGCCACTTCCTCGAGCGTCTCCATGGACTCGAGGATGGTGTTGGTCGCCTGCTCTGTGGCCCCGACGATGGCCTCCAGCTCGTCGGTCGCCTTTGGGAGATGCTCGTCGCGGATCTCGTCGGGACGCAGCTCGGTCAGTTCCTGCTTGGCCTCGTCGATGTAGCGCGACAGCGCCTCGACCTCGGCGTACAGCTTGAGGTTCACCGCCGAGAGATCGCCCTCGACGGTGGACATCACGCTTTCCACCGTCGCCGAGATTTCCTTCGGATCGACGCCGCCGTCGTCCCGCGCGAGCGCCTTCAGCCGCGTTTCCAGTTCGTTGCGAACAGCCTCGTTCGAATCTTGCTCGCGGTCCGAGCCCGAGTCCCGCCGCTCACGCATCGCACCTCTCCCATCACTCAGCGTCCGAACCCCGCCCGGAGTTGTCAGAACTCGCCGATGACCGTGGTGAGCTTGTTCTTCAATGTCTGTGCGTTGAAGGGCTTGGTGATGTAGTTGGTCACGCCGGCTTCCTTCGCCGCGAGCACGTTCTCGCTCTTGCTTTCGGCCGTAACCATGATGAACGGAATGTCGCTCAGCTTGCTGTCGGCGCGGACTTCCTTGAGAAGCTGCAGCCCGCTCATGGGCTCCATGTTCCAGTCGGAAATCACCAACCCGTACTTCTTGTCGCGCAGCTTTTGCAGTGCGACACTGCCGTCGGACGCCTCATCAATGTTGTTGAAGCCGAGCTGCTTCAACAGATTGCGGATGATCCGCAGCATTGTTTTGTAGTCGTCCACCACCAGGATCGACATATTGAAATCGACTTGGGACATCTCGCCTGAACCCCCTTTGGCACGCCCCAGCGTTTTTCGCGCAATCCGAACTGGACCTTACCCCGTTGGCCTTAAGACCCCGTAAACATCCCGCACACGGTTACTCTTGCTGCGGGTTCGGCAGGTCGCGGCGGTCGGCCAGCTTGCGCGTCAACGCCTGGGCCTTCTTGGGCGCCATCTCCGCCAGGATGGGCGCGGTGTTGCGTTCGCTCATGCGGTCCACGACTTTCAGGAGCACGTCCATGCCCAGGTTCTCGAAAATGCGCGCTGCATCCTCGGGATCCATGGACTCGTAGATCCTGACCAGCCGCTTCACCTGTTTGCTCTGCTGCTTGTCGTATTCGACGAGCAGTCCGTTGATTTCCTTCTTCAGCGACTTGAGCTCCTGGACCTTCTTTTCCAGGCGCTTCTCGACGGCCTTCAGCTCGGCCTCGCGCTGCTTTACCTCGGCTTCGCGCTTGTCCAACTCTTTCCGTCGCTTCGACAGGCGCTGCAGAAGCTCGATGCGCTCGTCGCTCATGGACAGCGGGTTGGCGGGCAGCTCGGCCGTCTGCGCGCCGCCCTGTCCGGTCCCCGCGCCGCCATTGCCGGTATCCGCTTGCGCCAGCTGCACGCCGTCGTCGGGCCGCGGCGGCGCGACGTCCCTGGCCGAGGCGAGCTGCACGTCAGCGAAGGGATCGCGCGGCGCGACCTGCACACTGTCCGCCGGCGTGTCCTCGGCCTCGGCGATCGCGGCGGCGCCGCTCCAGATTTCGCCGACCCGCAGGCCCAGCGTCAGCGCGGCCACCCCGATCATCACGGGCAGAATGCGAAAGCGCATGGCCCGATCTCCTCTTACCGCACGCCCTTGAGGGCGCGGAGCAACTTGGCGTTCGTCGGCGTGTCTTCCTCACTCGAGCCCGACCCACTGGCGGCGCCGCTGCCCTCGCCCGATGCCTGCGCCTCGCCGGCGGCCTGCTCGCCCGCGGCCTTTCCCCGCGCCTCGCCGCTGCCGGCGCGCCCACCGCCGTTGCCGGCGCCAGCGGTTTCCTTGGCGCTCGCCGTTCCCGCAGCGCTGCGGCGCGGCCGGCGCGGGGCCGCCGCACCCGCCGGCGAGGTCATCTCGCGCCCGGCGCTGATCTGCTGTTCCAGCCGCTCAGCCAGGCTGCCGCCACGGTCGACCAAGAAACCCAGGTCGTCGGAGAGCTTGCGCGCCTGCTCGACCCGCTTTTCCAGGTCCTGGCCGCTTTCGCTCGCCGCGGCCTTGAGGTCGGCGAGCCCTTTCTCCGCGTGTTCCGTGCTCTCCACGAGGCGGGTGACGAGGTTTTCCATCTCGCCCTTGGTTTCGCGCAGCGTCGCCAGCTTCTTGTTGAGCACCGACGCGTACGCGATCACCGCGAACAACAGCACGGCCAGCACGATGTCCAGCGCCAGCGAGAGTTCGCTCACGTTACATCTCCCTCCCGGGCCGCCTTGTTCTGCACCTGGACCGCGATGTGGCCGTTCTTGCGGCCCATCGGCCCGGCGAACATCTTCACGTCGCCGCAGCGCAGGCTGACCTTGGACTCCGGGGTGACATTAAGGGGCAGGAAGGTGCCCTCTTCCCAGTTCAGCACGTCGCCCAGGGTGCTCCAGCTTTCGTCCAGAACCGCCTGCAGGCTGATCTCCGTTTGCCACAGCTCGGCCGTAAGGTGGCTCTCCCAGATGGAGTCCCGGCCGAACTTCTCGCCCATGAACATCTGGAGCAGCATCTCGCGGATGGGCTCCAGCGTGGCATAGGGGAACAGCACCTCCATGCGCCCACCGCGGTCTTCCATATCCACGCGCAGGCGCGCCACGACCGAAGCATTGGCGTGCCGCGCGATCGTGGCGAAGCGCGGGTTGGTTTCCAGGCGGTCGAAGCTGAAGGTGACGGGCGAGAGCGGATCGAAGGCGGCCGAGAGGTCGCCCAGGACCACGTGCACCATGCGCGAGATCAACGTGCGCTCGATCGTCGTGTAGGGACGCCCCTCGATGCGCATGGCGGCGGTGCCGCGGCGCCCACCCAGCAGCACGTCCACGATCGAATAGATCAGCGTGGAGTCGATCGTGATCAGGCCGTAGTTGTCCCATTCCTCCGCCTTGAAGACCGTCAGCATGGCCGGCAGCGGAATGGAGTTCAGGTAATCGCCGAAGCGCGTCGAGGTGATGCTGTCGAGGCTGACCTCAACGTTGTCGGAGGTGAAGTTGCGCAGCGAGGTCGACATCATGCGCACAAGGCGGTCGAAGACCACCTCGAGCATGGGCAGGCGCTCGTACGACACCAGCGCCGAGTTGATGACGGCCTGGATGCCCGACTGTTCGCTGCCGTCGTCGTCGCCGCTGTCCAGCCCCAGCAGGCTGTCGATCTCGTCCTGGTCCAGAACGCGGGTCGACCCGCCGGCTTCCTCGCCGTCGCCGGCCTCTTCGCCGTCCTCATCGTCCTCCTGGAGCATCTGCTCCCACTCGGCCATGAGGGCGTCCTGGTCGACCTCCTCCTGCTCGTCCTGCTGGGGATCCTCTTCGTTTTCCTGCGACATCGCGCCGCTCCGCTGCGATCGCCCGGCCGGTTACTGAACCAGCATCTGCTTGAAAAGCACGTTGCGCACCTCGGCGCCGTCGGCCGCCGCGCGCACGCGGCGAAGCAGTTCTTCGCGCAGGCGCTGCATGCCGGCCGATCCCTGTAGATCCTCCATGCGCAACTGGCGCAGGTAAACCTGGATGTTGTCCACCACGCGCGGCGTTACCTTCTTGACTCGGCTTTTGCCCTTCTCGCTGGCCAGCTCCAGCGTGACCTTGAGCTTGAGAAAGCTCTGCTGCTGTCCGTCGGAGTTCAGATTCACCAGCATCGTGGGCATGTTGTAGAACACGCTCTGGCTGCTGGAACTCGCCTGCTTCTCGGCCGACTGACTTTCCGAGCCGCCGCCCATCAGCGCGCTCGGCAGCCCCGTCAGGAAGATGCCGGCGATTAGCCCCAGCACCAGCAGCAGCGGCACCACGAAGAAGAGCACGATCTTCTTGCCCGACATGCCGCTTTGCCGCGGCGTCGCCTCAAGCTCGACATCCTCGCCGGTGTCGTCGAGCGGCTCGTCGCTCATCCGGCAACTCCCTCTTGCCCGGTGGGGCAACCCGTGGCGCGGAGCCGCGCGCAACCGCCATGTTGCGCCGCCTGGCCCGGCACACGCCGCCATCGATATCGCTTACGCTTTGGCGGGAGCCTAGGGCGGTGCAGTTAACAGGCCGTTGAGGCGGCAGCGCCTCGAACGTTCGCCCGGCAAGGGTTTCCCACGCGCCTGCCGGGCAGCGGCGCTCCGCCGCGTCGCCGCACGCCCGCCCCGCGCCCACGCGCGCGTCTTCATCCGAACGCACGCCCCGATCACCGCCGCGCCGCGCGCCGGTCGATTTGGCACGCGTCCTGCATAACCCAGTGACCGGAACACGCGCTGCCGCCCGGCCTCGGGTCGGAGAAGGCGCCGGAACCACGCTAAGGGAGCGCCACGATGGAAACCGCATCCTTCATCGCCGTTTCGCATCGATCCGCGCTCAATCGGCAGATGAACGTGGTTTCGAACAACCTCGCCAACATGAACACGACCGCCTATCGCGGCGAGCGCACGATCTTTCAGGAGTACCTGCAGGAGACCCAGGACGGCCAGGGGGGCCACCTGAGCTTCGTGCAGGACACCACGACCTTCCGCCGCGACCAGCAGGGCGAGATGCAGCACACCGGCAACCCGCTGGATGTGGCCCTCAACGGCGAAGGCTTCTTCACCGTCCAGACCGAGGAGGGGCCGCGCTACACGCGCGCCGGGGACTTCCACCTGAACCCGGACGGCGAGATCGTCACCAACAACGCCCAGCCGGTGCTGGACACGAACGGCAACCCCATCGCGATTCCCGAAGACGCGGAATCCATCGACATCACGGCCGAAGGCAGCGTTCGCGCGGACGGCGAGGAACTCGCCCAGCTCGACGTCGTCAGCTTCGAAGAGCCCGAGGCGCTGACGCGCCACGCCGCCGGGCTGTACGAGGCCGGCGAGGAACAACAGCCGCAGCCGATCGACGAGAACACGACCGTGGAACAGGGCGTGCTGGAGGGCTCCAACGTGAAGGGCATCAAGGAGATGACCCACATGATGGACATTATGAAATCGCAGCAGAACGCCGCCCAGCTCGCCCAGCAGGATCACGAAATGGCGCTCCGGGCCATTCGCACGCTCGTGCAGGGCCAGGGCTAACGGGGCCAAGGCCGGCCCGACGGACACAACGTCCCGTCCAGGACGAGAAAGGACAGCACCATGCGTTCGCTCAACATCGCCGCCACGGGAATGCTGGCGCAGCAACGCAACATCGAGGTCATCTCGAACAACATCTCGAACTCGAACACGACCGGCTTCAAGCGCCAGCGCGCCGAGTTCGAGAGCCTGCTCTACCAGGACATCCGGCGTCCCGGCGCGGAGTCCTCGGTTAACGGCGACGTGGTGCCGTCCGGGGTGCAGCTCGGCGCCGGCGTGCGCACCGCCGGCGTTTCGCGCATTCTGGAACAGGGCAGCGTGGAGGTGACCAACGCGCCCTTCGATCTCGCCATCAACGGCGACGGCTTTTTCCAGGTGGAGATGCCCAACGGCGAAACCGCCTACACCCGCGCCGGCTCCTTCCAGCTGAGCCAGGACGGCGAGATCGTCACCACCGACGGCTTCACCATCCAGCCCGGCATCGTCATCCCGGAGAACGCGACCGACGTCACGATCAACCAGGACGGCCAGGTGTTCGTGAAGCTCGACGGCCAGGTGGCGCCCCAGGAAGTCGGCCAGCTGGAGCTGGCGCGCTTCCAGAACCCGAACGGGCTGGAAGCGGTCGGCGACAACCTCTTCCTGGAGACTCAGGCGTCCGGCGCGCCGAACGTCGCGGCCCCGAACACCGAGGGCTTCGGCGCCATCCGCCAGGGCGCGCTGGAGAATTCCAACGTCGAGGTGGTCAACGAGATCACCAACATGATCGAGGCGCAGCGCGCCTACGAGATGAACAGCCGCGTCATCCAGACGTCCGACCGCATGATGCAGACGCTCAACCAGATGCGCTGACGGCCCGCGCAACCGGGAGGCAGCCATGCGCGCACGCACCCTTATTCTCGCCGCCGTCACCGGCGGACTTGTCGCCGCCTCGGCCACGGCCGACGAGCGCGTCATGGTCAACCGCGACGTCACCGTCGAGGGCGAAACGGTCCGCCTCGGGGACATTTTTGCCGGGGTGGGCAACAAGGCAAGCGCCCCGGTGACCCAGGCGCCTGAGCCGGGCCAGCGGGTCCGCCTGGACACGGACTGGCTGAAGAAGGTGGCGCGCAGCTACGGCCTCGACTGGAGCCCCACCTCCCCCAACCTGGATGTCGAGGTGACGCGGGCGACACAGACGCTGGGTGCGGACGTGATCCGCAACGCCATTGCCGACGCGCTGGACCGCCAGGGCGTTCGCGGCACCTACGATCTGGACCTCAACAACGACCGGATCGGGCTGGAGCTTGCGGCAAGCAGCCCGGCGACCGTGACCGTGACAAAACTTTCCTACCGCCGCGAGCGTGGCCGCTTCACCGCCAGCGTGCAGGCCCCCGCCAGCGGCGAGCCCGAGGCCAGCGCGACCGTCAGCGGCAGCGTCGTGCGCCAACGCACCGTTCCCGTGCCGACGCAGCGGATCTCGCGCGGCGACCGCATTCGCGCGCGCGACCTGCGCATGGTGCAGCGGCGGCAAGACCGGCTGCCGCGTGGCGCGGTCGTCTCCAAGGACAACCTCGTCGGTCTGGAGGCCTCCCGTAGCTTGGCGCAGGACCGCGTGGTGCGCCGCAACGACGTTCAGAAGCCCGTGCTGGTCACCAGGAACAGCGCGGTCACCATCGAGTTGAAGACCGACAGCATGCGGCTGACCGCCACCGGCCGCGCGCTGGAGGACGGCGCACGGGGCGAGATGGTGCGCGTGGTCAACACGATGTCCAAGAAAACGGTGTCCGGGCAGGTCGTCGGCGCCGAAACCGTCGCCGTCCGCCCATGATCTCGGCAAAGCCTTCCGGGAGCAGCGCGATGAACCGCAGCATCCTCCGATCCCTCAGCACCAAGGCCGTCCTGCTGGCGCTCGTCGGCGGCGTCGCCGCGGGCTGCGGTGTGGACGACAAGCTCAAGCGGGTGGGCAAGAAGCCCGAACAGACTCCGGTCGACAACCCCGCCAAGCTGCACGGCAGCATCACGCCGGAGATGCCGCAGCCCACACCGCGCCAGCGCAAGGAAGAGCGCAACGTGAACTCGTTGTGGACGCCCGGCTCGCGTGCCTTCTTCAAGGATCAGCGCGCCAGCGACGTGGGCGACATCCTGACGGTCACCGTGAACATTCAGGATGAAGCCGAGATGGAGAACGAGACCACGCGCGAGCGCGAGAACTCGGAATCCTTCGGGCTGGCCAGCTTCTTCGGCCTGGAGACCGAGTTGGTGGACTTCCTGCCGGGCGCGCCCGACCCCGGCAGCCTTGTCGACGCCACGAGCACAACGAACCACGAGGGTGAAGGCGAGATCGAGCGCGAGGAAGAGATCACGATGAACGTGGCCGCCACGGTCACCGACGTCATGCCCAACGGCAACATGGTGATCGCCGGCCGCCAGGAGGTGCGGGTGAATGCGGAGAACCGCATCCTGCAGGTCCGCGGCGTCGTGCGGCCGGAGGACATTTCCTCCACAAACGAGATCGCCCACGAAGAGATCGCCGAGGCGCGCATTATCTACGGCGGCGAAGGCCAGATCAGCTCCGTGCAGGAGCGGCGCTACGGCCAGCAGTTCTACGACGCCATCGCGCCGTTCTGACGCGCGGCCACAAGGCCGCATACACGAAGGGCCGGACGCCGCGTGGCGCCCGGCCCTTTCCCGTGTCGGTCCCGGAAAACCGGATCAGTCGTCGTCGCGCTGCGTGCGCTCCAGGCGTTCGTGGCGCTCCTGCGCTTCCAGCGACAGCGTCGCGATGGGCCGCGCTTCCAGACGGCGGACGCTGATGGGCTCGCCGGTATCCTCGCAGTAACCGTAGGAGCCGTCCTCGATGCGCTGGAGCGCCTCGTCGATCTTGGAGATCAGCTTGCGCTCGCGGTCGCGCGTGCGCAGCTCCAGCGCGCGGTCGGTTTCCAGGGTCGCCCGGTCGGCGATGTCGGGCTCGGCGAGCCCCCCGTCCTGAAGATTTTCCAGGGTTTCCTCGGACTCCCGCAGGAGTTCCTCTTTCCACGCCAGGAGTTTCTGGCGGAAATACTCCTGCATGGTTTCGTTCATGAAGGGCTCGTCGTCGGAAGGCCGGTAATCCGGCGGAAGTGTCACAGCCATCGGCGGGCCTCACCTCACCCACGTTCCGGTTCAGCGCCCGCCGGAGTATATGAACTCGCAGCCAGACCACAAGCCCGCAGTTGCGATCGAGAAGTGTTAACCGTCGTCCAGGCTGTATGGATCACCCAAGCCGCTGCAAATCCGGGCAATCCGAGCGGCCGACGGTGCCAGCGGCCGACTCAGAGCCGACCCAGCTTGGCCAGCTCGACGCTGGCGCGCAGTTCGATCTCGTCGAGAATCGCATTCAGGCGCGGGTCGTCCGTCTCGGCGCGCGCCCGATCGACCTCGCCCGCCAGCTGCTCGACCGTATCCGCCGACATGCGGCCGTCGAGCAGATCCATCTTCAGCTCCTCCAGGCGCTGTAACAGGCGCTCGCCGTGCTGCTTGGCCTGTTCGTGTTCGTCCTCTTCGCCGACGTCCTGAAGCGCCAACAGCGCATCCATCCCGGCGACCGGGGCACCGCCGTTGACCTCGCCGCCCTCGGACGCACCGCCGCTGTCGAGCGCCTTGGCGAAGTTGCCGCCCGACGACTTCTGGCCGCCGCGCGGCGCCGTCGGCTGAGTGTGCGGCTGGTTTCGGTCGATCCGCATAAGATCACTCCCGTCCCGCGGGCTCGCGGAGCCTCGGGGGCGCTGTGTGTCACGCCAAGATGGAGGTTGTGCCACGGGAGTTTAAGGGGGCGTAAACCGGCCGGGGCCGATCCTTAACCCTGTTCGGCCGGACACGGCACGCGCCGGGCGGCGGTCAGCAGGTCTTGCCGTCACGCCGCAACGGGTGCTTCCGCCGTCGTCCAGGGAGCGCCGGATTCCGGCGCCATCTGCGGCACGCAACACCTGGCACAGTTTTCGCATGGAGATTGCCCGGACGACGCGCGCAGCCGGAACGGAGCGAGGATCGACCACCATGAGGCTCCGCCTGCCATCCGCCATCCTCGGGGCGCTGACCGCCGCGGCGACGGTTGCCGCAACGGCGTTCGCGCCGGCCCCGGCGGCGGCGCAGTCGCGCATCAAGGACATTGTGGACGTCGAGGGCGTTCGCGAGAACATGCTCGTCGGCTACGGTCTCGTCACGGGGCTGAACGGTTCGGGCGACGACCTGGGCGACAGCAAGTTCACGCGCGAGAGCCTGATCGGCATGCTGCAGCGCCTGGGCGTGAACGCGCGCGGCGAGGATCTGGACACGGACAACGTCGCCGCCGTGATGGTCACGGCCGACTTGCCACCCTTCGCGAACCAGGGCGCGCGCATCGACGTCACGGTGTCGGCGCTGGGCAACGCGGAAAGTCTGTTGGGCGGCCAACTGCTGGTCACGCCGCTGATGGGCGCCGACGGGGAAGTTTATGCCGTCGCCCAAGGACCGCTCACGGTCTCCGGCTTTTCCGCCGGCGGCGCGGCCGAGGAAGTCACCAAGGGCGTGCCCACCGTGGGCCGCATGCCGAACGGTGCCGTGGTGGAACGCGAGATCGACTTCCAGTTCAACCAGATGGACTCGGTGAAGCTCTCCCTGCGCAACCCGGACTTCACCACCGCCAGCCGGATCGCCGACGCCATCAACAAGTTTATCGGCAAGCCCGTGGCCGATCAGCTCGACCCCGGCACGGTGGACGTCGACGTGCCCGAGCGCTTCGACGGCAAGACGGCCCAGCTCATCACCAAGATCGAGCAGCTGCCCGTCGACCCGGACAATCAGGCCAAGGTCGTCATCGACGAGAAGTCCGGCACGATCGTCATGGGCGAGGACGTGCGGATCGACACCGTGGCGATCGCGCAGGGCAACCTGACCATCCGCGTCACGGAAACGCCGCAGGTCAGCCAGCCGGCGCCCTTCGCCCAGGCCGGCCAGACCGAGGTGGTGGATCGCACCGAGGTCGATGTGGATGAGGATGAGAACCGCAAGATGGCCGTGATGCCGCGCGGCGTCAGCCTGCAGGACCTCGTCGACGGGCTGAACGCCCTGGGCGTGGGCCCGCGCGACCTCATTCCGATCCTGAACGCGATCAAGGCTTCCGGGGCCCTCCACGCCAAGATCGAGGTGCTGTAATGTCCATGATCGGCTCCGCCCCCGGCTTGCAAGCGCAGCTGGCGCAACAGCGCGCCGCGCAGAACCGGACCGACGACATCGCCCAGCAGGCCAGCGGCCCGAACCAGGAGCAGGTCATCGCCGAGAAGGCGGAAGAATTCGAGGCCGTGTTCCTGGGCAAGATGCTCAAGCCGATGTTCGAGGATCTCAACACCGACGGCATGTTCGGCGGCGGCCACGGCGAAAAGATGTTCCGCGGCATGCTCGTCGAGGAATACGCGCAGGAAATGGCCGAGAAGACGGACTTCGGCCTGACCAGCGAGATCAAAAACGAACTCATGAAAGCGCAGGAGGTCGGGTGATGACCGAGGCAGTCGAGGCCGGCACCCAGGACGGAACCGTGGCCGATCTCCTGGCGACCACGGAGCGGCTGACCGAGCTGCTGAACGAGGAAAGCGACCGTGCTCGTTCGGGCGACCGGCACGGCGTCGAGGCGCTCAGCACGGAGAAAGCGCGCCTGACCGACAAGCACCAGGAACTCGTCGAGGCGCTCAGCGCGCGGCCGGAGCTGCTCGACGAGCTGGACAACGAAACCCACCAGGCGCTCAGCGACGGCGCCCAGCGGTTCCAGGAAGCCCTTTCCGCCAACCAGCGCGCCCTGCGCGCGGGCATGGCGGTGGCCGACACCATCCTCCAGGCCGGCGTGAAGGCCGTGAAGGAAGCCGAACGCAGCCAGGCCGGCTACTCGGCTCTCGGCACCACGCGCCGCCCGCCGCGGGCCGGCGCGTCCACCTCGCTGGCCCTGAACCAGCGCCTCTAACGCGCGGGAGATTGAGCCATGTCCCTGTCCGGAGCGCTCGGCAACGCCGTTTCCGGCATGCTGGCCAGCCAGCGCCAGGTCGAAGTCATCTCGGGCAACGTTTCCAACGCCCAGACCGAAGGCTTCACGGAAAAGAACGCCGCGGCCAGCGCGCGCGTGCTCGGCGGACGCGCCTCCGGCGTGCAGATCAGCCAGATCACGCGCGACGCCAATCCCTTCCTGGAGGCGGAGCTGCGCGGCGAGCAGTCGGGGCTGCGCAACACCGAGACGAAGTCGGAATTTTCCCAGCGCATCCAGGATCTCTTCGGCACGCTGGACAGCGACAGCGCCCTGCCCAATCAGATCGCCGACCTAAAGTCGAAGCTGGAGCAGCTCGGCGTCGAGCCCGGCAACACGGCCGCGCGGACCGAGGTGGTGCGCCAAGCGGAAACCGTCGCCAACCAGTTCAACGACCTGACGGACGGCATTCAGGAGCTGCGCCGGCAGGCCGACACACAAATCGATCAGGCCGTGCAGTCGATCAATGACAACCTGCAGCAGCTTCAGCAGCTCAACCAGGACATCGCGGAAGCCTCCGGCACCGGCGATCCGACCGCGAACCTGGAGGATCAGCGCGACCAGGCGCTGCAGGAGATCTCGGGCCTGATCGACATCCAGACCTTCACGCGCGACAACGGCGCGGTCAGCGTCTTCACCAACGAAGGCAGCCCGCTGCTGAACGCTGAGCAGGGGCGGGTCGAATTCAATGCATCAGGCAGCTTCCAGCCCGGCCAGGGCGGCAATTCGGTGACCAGCACGACTGGTAGCACCCTCGGGCCGGATGCGGGCGGCCGCCTGGGTGCGTTGCTGGAGGTGCGCGACCAAACCCTGCCCGACCTTCAGGGCGATATTGACCGCCTCGCCGCCCAGGTGCGCGAGGAGGTGAACGCCGTGCACAATCAGGGAACCCCCGGCAACCGGCCGCAAAGCCGGATCGAGGGCAGCGTGCGCCTGGCGGACTCCAGCGGCACGCTGTTCAATATCGAAGCCGGTGGCGCGAGCAACGGTACAGGCGGAACCCTCGAAGTTGCGCAGGTGGATAGCAACGGCAACGTCGACAATCGTGCCACGGTCAACCTCAACAGCTTCGGGGGTGGCGACGCCCAGGACCTGGCGAATTTCATCAACAGTGAGGTCAGCGCAGACATTACGCTGACGGGCGGAACGCGCTTCGCCGACCTTAATGGACAAGACCAGCTCGTCCTGAACGGCGATGCCTTTGACACCGGCTCATCGAACTTCGTGATCGACAGCTCGAATGCCAACATCGAGTCGGCTTCGATCGCCGACACGGCGCAGACAGACACTGACGGCGACGGCACGCGCGAGCGGTCGTTGTCCCATTTCGCCGGCCTGAACAACTTCTTCGAGACGCCGAACACCGCGCTGACCAATCCGCCGCCCGGGCAGACAGGTCACGACCCCAACCTGATCTCGGCCAACGGCACGAGCGCCGCGAACAGCATCCAGGTGCGCGAGGACATCTCGGAGAACCCGGATCTGATCTCGCGCGGTGTCGCGAACACGACCGAGGACCAGCAAGCTATCGCCGAGGGGGATGGCACGGTTGCGAAGGATCTGGCCGAAGCCTTCGAAACCGACGTCGACTTCCCGGCGCCGAACAGCAATGCACTGCCGGGCGGGGATCAGCGCGGCAACCTCAGCTCGCGCACCACCACCCTCGGCGGCTTCGCCGCGGATGTCATCCAGTTCCAGTCCAGCGAGGCCTCGCGCCTCAAGGAAGATGCCGAGTTCCAATCGGAAACGGTGTCGAACCTGGAGTTCCGCGCCGAATCGCAAGCCGGCGTGAACGTCGACGAGGAGCTGGCCCAGCTTCAGCAGTTCCAGCAGGCCTTCAACGCGAACGCGCGGCTGGTTTCCACCGCTCAGCAGATGTTCCAGTCGCTCAGCCGCGCGGTGGCCTAGGGCATGATGAGGTCGGATCGCAACGGTGCGCGCGCTAAATCATGCCCGTGGAAGGGAGAAATAGAGTTCGATAAGGTTCGCACGGCGATTGTGCGTCGTCTTATCGCGCTCTGAGGAGGAAAGACGCCATGGTCTCGGCCATCGGAACGTTCGCCGCCCAGCGCCTTCAGCTTCAAAACACGCTGGACGTGCAGTCGCGCATGGAGCAGGCGCAGATCCAGCTTTCCAGCGGCAAGGTGTCGCAGAGCTTCGACGGGGTCTCGCAGGACGCCCGGCGCCTCCTCGACCTGGAGCGGTCGCAGGTCGCCAACAACGCCTTCCAGCAGAACGTGAAACAGGCGGACCTGCGCATGGAGGAGACGGCCAACGTCGTCGACGACCTGGAGGACATCGCCTCCCGCTTCCAGCAGCAGTTGGTCGCCGCCAACACGGACACGAACGTGGAAAACCTGTCCATCCAGAGCACCGCGCAGAATTTCCGCGAGGAGATCGAAGGGCTGCTCAACACGGACGTAGCCGGCCGTCACCTCTTCAGCGGCACAGCCGTCGACCAGCAGGCGGTAAGCCTGAGCAACGCGAGCCTCGCCGAGGTTGCCAGCGGCGAGCACTTCAACGGCAACGGCGAGAGCATCGAGACGCGCGCGACCGAGAACCTGAACGTCGAAAGCAACGTCACCGCCGACCCGTTGCAGCGGACGGGCATCCAGGAACTGGTCACGGCCGCCACGCGCGTGGCGCAGGCCGATCAAAACAACCTGGACGGCGCCATCGAAGCCGCGCTGGATGACCTGAACGGCGGCCAGGCTGAAGTTTCCACAAATCAAATATCCCTTGGGACGAATGTAGGAAGCACAACGCCAGCAATCACAAATATTAACTTTGACATAACCGACAACGAAACAAATCAAACAAATACTGTAACAACTACAATAAATTCAGCGCAAGACACAATTCAAGATGTTGTCCAAAAACTCAATAACGATTCTGATTTTAGCCAGATTGCGACTGCAAAAATTGAGCAGAACTCAGGAGAATCACAAGTCGTTGTTCAGTCGAATGCGAGCAATGACATCTCCATATCGAGCAACGGTGGCGGCAACGAGTTTGCGGCACAACTGAACTTCGCTGAGGATGAACAGAGGCCAGGCGCCATTGAGCGCCTCGCCGAAACCAGCGCCGACATCGGCAGCCGGCGGCAGACCCTGACGGAAACCCTCAACCGTTTGGAAAGCGACAACAGCCAGAATGAGCAGGCGATCGGCGACATCGAGAACGTCGATGTCACCGAAGCCGCGACGGAGATGAGCGCCCTGCAGAACACGCTTCAGGCCTCGTTCGCCTCCACCGCGCGCCTGCAGAACCTCTCCATCCTGAACTTCCTGCGCTAACGCGGGGCCACAGCAGACGGGAGACACGTCATGTCGCCCACGGACGCCATCATCGCCGAACGGCCCGAAGCCGAGCAGCCGGCCCCGACGGACCGGCCCGTCGTCAACACCCGCTTCGGCGACTTCACCTACGATCCCGCGCGCATCATCGCCATGCCCCAGGGCCCCATCGGCTACGCGGACCGGCACAGCTTCGTCTTCCTCAACGTGCCGGGCGCCGAGGACGGGCCGTACAAGATCTTTCAATCCATCGACGACCCCAGCCTTGGCTTCATTGTCATCCCGGCGGCGACCGTCGATGCGCCCATCGAGCACGCCGACAAGCTGGCCGCCTGCAATTATTACCACGTCGCCTGGGAATCCGCGGCCTTCATTCTGATCGCCGTCATGCGCCGCGACGAAAACGGACAGGCGCGAACCACGGTGAACCTGAAGGCCCCCTTGCTGGTGGACGTGGACAACCTCTGGGCCAATCAGGTCGTCTTCACCAACAACGCCTACAGCGTTACCGCCGAGATTCAGTAAGGCAAACCCCTCGCCCGTGTCGGCCGGCCGTGCCATGCTCGCGGCACGCCGTGCGCTGACGCGGGACGAGGGAGCCGCCGGCCGTGGACGACCGCGACACGCCCATCTTCGTGGAGGTCGCCCACCTGCCGGCGCGTGATCCGGCTTCCGAGCGGTCGCTCGTTCTGGCGGCCGCCGGTATCCGCTGCTATCTGGCGCCGCGCGCGGACGGCGTGGCCGTCATGGTGCCGCTGGCCGACGCCGAGCGCGCCCGGGCGGAGCTCGATGCCTACGCCCGAGAAAACGCGCCGACCCGCAAGACGCTGACCCCGCAGGGGCCCGGCCGCTACGGGGTGGAAGCGGCGCTCGGCGTGGGCGCCCTGCTCGCCTTTCTCTTCGCCGCCGACCATCAATTCGCGTTCGCGGTTCCCTGGTTCGAGGCGGGTGCCGCCGACGCCGCCAAGATCCGGGATGGCGAGGTCTGGCGCCTCGTGACAGCGCTCGGCTTGCATGCGGACGCGGGCCATCTGCTGAGCAATCTGGCCTTCGGGACAGTGGCCTGGACCCTGTCGGGCGGCGCGCTCGGGACCGGCGTTGCCTGGCTCGCAACCATCCTGGCCGGATTCCTGGGCAACGGTGTCAGCGCGCTCGTGCACGGCGTGCCGCACACCGCGGTGGGCGCATCCACGGCCGTGTTCGGCGCATTGGGACTCCTGGCCGCCGTGGCGGGCAAACGCCGGATGGCCGCCGCCGAACCGCTACGCGTGCGCCGCTGGGCGCCGTTGGCCGCGGGCGTGATGCTCATGGCGCTGCTGGGCGTCACCGGCGAGCGCACGGACATCGTGGCTCACATTGCGGGCTTTGCGGTCGGCAGCGGTCTGGGAATGGCCGCGGGCCGGCTTCCCCTCGCCCGGTTGGCACGCGTGCCGGTCCAACTCGCCGCCGGAAGCACGGCGGCTGCGATCTTCGCGGGCAGCTGGGCGCTGGCCATCTGGGCCTGAGGGCTCAGTCCTTCAGCAGCTCCAACGCCAGGCCGGCGGACGGACTGTCCTGCACGGCGAACATCACCGTCATCAGGGCGGCGGCCAGCATCACGTACAGCCCGAGCGCCGCGAGCACCGCGCTACCCGGCATGGGCGTCGCCGCCGAGCCCCGCTTGACCTCGACGTAGAACTCGATCGCACCGACGACGAGGATGAACGCCAGCAGCGGAATCCGGAGCTGCCACAACAGGGCCGCGCCCAGCCCGAGCGACAGCACCATCCCGACCCGCGTCGCCCGCGCCCCCGCCGAGGCGAACAACGCCCGCAGCATGCGGCCGCCATCCAAAGGATAGATGGGCAGCAGATTGAAGAGGTTTACGAGCGCGATCCAGCTCGCGGCCGCGGCGGCGAATGCGTACCCCGTCACGTCGAACACCACCAAGGGCACGGCCGCCGTTACGAACCCGATCGCCGGCCCCATGATGGCGATCACGAACTGCTGCCATTCGCTCAGGCGCACGCGCCCCGGATCGCCCACGGCCACGCCGCCCACGAAGGGGATGAGGTAGATCCCCTTCACCGGCACGCCGTACCAGCGCATCGCCAGCACGTGCCCAAGCTCGTGGAAGAGGATGGCGCCGCAGATCACCAGCGCGAACTCCCAGGTGAAGAGCAGCGAATAGGCTCCCACCGAGCCGCCCAGCAGCGCGAGCTTGCCCAGCTTGCCGATCTTCAGCGCTTTCGGGGCCAGCTTGAACAGGCCCGCGATCGCGGCGCCCCAATTGACGCCACGACCCGCGCGGACGCCGCCGGCCTTCGCCCCCGTGGCGCGGGCCGTGCGGCTGCCCGCCTCACCGTCGCCGTCCGTCATCCGCAGCTCCTCTTTGCCCGCTCCAATGACGGCCCCAACATCTCGTATGGGTCAAGCAGCGCACCGAGCCGGCGAGACGCACCTGTGTACACGTACACACGGTTATCCGGCGCCGGGCGAACAGGGCGATGTACGTCTGCCAAAACATACGGCTGCATGTCGGGACAGGGTCGCGTGAACGCCCGAGATGATCGCCTTTGATCAAAACGTTATATACCACGCCCGGACGCGAACGGCCCTCCCGTCTCGGCGCCCGTACGCGCCGTACGCCTTGAGCAAACCGTGTGCCACAGCGGTATGATTCACGCGCATTTCGGAATCGCAAAACCGGAAGGCGTCGGCGCGGACGTACGCCCCCATATTGGGGGTTGAACGCAGGTCGTCATTGAGGAGGGATCGCCATGAAGACCATCGCCGACAAGCTCGCCGGTTTCGCCAACAGCGTGTTCAAGGCCGCCAAGGGCGAGAGCAGCGCCCACCCGGCCAAGCCGATTTTCGACCTCGGCCCCGGTTCGATGCCCGGTCACTTCTGGGCGTAAGCATGGCCTCACGAACCGAGATCGCGCCTGATCGAGCCTCCCCCTGAGCCCGACGGCCGCGCGCCGCCGGGCTCCTTTTTTGCCGGCGCCAGCCGAGCCGTCCGAGTGCCTGCCACGTCAGTCGCGATGGAACCAGACCTGCTGGACCATGGCCCCGACCTCGTGGGCGAGCCCACCCTTGGCAAAGAGGAACCCCTGCGCGGAATTGCAGCCAAGCCGGCGCAGCGCATCCAGTTGTTCGCTGGTTTCGACCCCTTCGGCCGTCGTCCGGATGCCGAGGCTGCGCGCGAGCCCGAGCACGGCGTCCACGATCGCGGTGGCCGTAGCATCCGCGCCGTACGACCAGACGAAGGTCTTATCCACCTTCAGCTTCGACACCGGCAGGGCCGCCAGCGCGGACAGCGAGGCGTAGCCGGTGCCGAAATCGTCGATCGTCACGGCCACGCCCATGTCGCGAAACCGCTCCAGGTACTCGCGCGCCGCCTCGAAATCGGAAGCCAGCGCGCTCTCCGTGACCTCCAGTTCCAGGCGCGTGGGCGAGAGCCCGCTGCGCCGCAGCGCCCCGGCCACGTCCTCCAGCAGGCTTTCCCCCTCCAGATCGCGCTGGGAGATGTTCACGGCGACAAACGGGCCGCCCTCGCCCCAGGCCGCGGCGTCGTGGCAGGCTTGGTCCAGCATCTGCCGGGCGAAAGCCCCCGTCGCTCCGACCTCCTCGGCGAGCGCAATGTAGTCCATGGGCGGATGCAGCGCGCCGTCCGCGCCGCGCACGCGTAGCAGCGCCTCGAACCCGGCCGTGCGGCCCGAGGTCAAGTCCACCACCGGCTGGTAGACGGGGACCACACGACCCTCTTCCAGGACCGCGTCCAGCTCCCGGACCCATGCCAACCGCTGCTCGGCGGCCGCGCGGCCGTCGTCGTCGCTGTGCGCGTCCGGGCGCGGCGGCGCCGGAAGTTCGGCGCTGCTGCTGGCAGCCCGAACGCGGCGCGCCAGTGTGGACATCATGTACGGCAGGACCGGATCGGCCCGGCGCAGCACGTCGTCCAGGTAATCGCGGGCGATCGAGAGCAGCGCGCTGTCCTCCTCGCACACCGCCGTCGCCGAGCGCGGCTTGGTGTCGAGCAACGCCATCTCGCCGAAGACCTCACCGGGCCCGACCCGGGCCAGCACGTTTCCGTGAGCCTCGTCGCCGTGGAGCAGCCGGACCCGGCCGGCCTCGACGAAATACGCACGGGCGTGGGCAGCCGAGTCGCCTTCGCGAAAGACCACCGTGCCGGCGGACACTTGCTCCCGCCGGACCGGCGAGCCGTTGGGCATGTCGCGCTCCCCCTGGTCGGGCCATCGTCCCCGTGCCGCCCCGGTATTCGGCTGTTCTGCCTGCCCGGCCGGATTGGGCGGCGCGGTCAGCAATCCGCGGTTCGGGTACCACATTGGCGCGGACAACCCAATGTGTCCTCGCGGGGCCGTGATCCAACGGTGCCGGTGCCGCGCCGCTTGCCGCGGCCGGGCGACGCGGGATATCCATCGCCGATACGCCGCGTATCGCCTTCACCCATGGCCACGGACGGTGACGTTTGGAATTCCACGCCCAATGCACGCTGCGCTATCAGGTCCGCGAGCGATCTACGTTCATCATGAACGTGGCCGCCGCCAACGCGGCGAACCAGCGCGTGATCGACGACAGCTTCACCGTAGAGCCGGCGGTGCCGGTCGACGAGCACGTCACGCCCGAGCTGGGTAACCACTACCACCGCTTCGTGGCACCGCCCGGAGCGCTGACGGTGCGCTACGAGGCGCGCGCGGCCGTGTCCTACACGCTCGCCGACCCGGCGACGATCGGCGGCACGCCGCCGGACCGGCTGCCGCTGGGGAGCGTGCCCTACATCGTCCCCAGCCGGTACTGCCAGTCCGACCAGTTGATGCGCCTGGCGTTCCGCGAGTTCGGGCGCGTGCCGCAGGGGCACCGCCAGGTCCAGGCGATCTGCGACTGGATCCACGCCAACGTAGACTACATCGCGGGCACCACCGGCACGCTGACCACGGCGCTGGACACCGCCACGCAGCGCGCCGGTGTGTGCCGGGATTTCGCCCACCTGGGCGTGGCCTTCTGCCGCGCGCTCAACGTTCCGGCCCGCTTCGTCAGCGGCTACTCCCACGACCTGGACCCACCGGATTTTCATGCGCTTTTCGAGGCGTGGCTGAACGGGGCGTGGCACCTCTTCGACCCTAGCAAGCGCATCTCCCGGCCGGGCTTCGTGCGCATCGGCACGGGGCGCGACGCCGCAGACGTGCCGTTCGCGCTCATCATCGGCGCCGCATCCATGCGGGACATGACGGTGCGCTGCACCTTCACCGGCGCAGGGGCCGACGGCCAGGAACCGGGGCCGACGGACCAAGCTGTCACGATTGCGTGAACGTCAATCAAAAAGCGCCGCGGCTCACAGGCACGCGAGGCATTTGATTCGACGGCCGGGCTTTTGAAGACGAATTCACAACGCCGCCGACCCGCGACACCGTGTCACAGCCCACAAGCGGCCGATCCGGGCGCAGGCATCGCCGCCGGGATCCATGGTTGGGCGGAAGACATTGCATGGTGCGAACCCGGCGGCGGCGACCACATCGCGTGTTGTCACCGCTTACCCATACCGTGCATCGGGTTGATCGTTATCTGCCGACGCTCAAATTGGTGCAAAAATAAATCCAGCTGACCGCTGGCGTCGGGGCTATGTTCTACACGGGACGGGGGATTGAAAAAAGCCGCCATGGTCTTGATTGCTGGGCGCGAAGCTATATTTTGATAGCCACAGGGTGACGGTACCGACGTATCCACCAGCCGCGAGCGTGTGTTTCCGAGTGTCGCCGGCAGCGGTCGCGGCTGCCCGAGCAACGTTGAATTTCAGTGTGTGGCCAACCATGAGCCGATCCGTTTTGCGCCTCAAAGACCATAACCACGAGCAGACCGAGTCCGGCGGTGTGGGCCGCTCAAAGATCGACCGGGGCGAGTGGCCGAAGATCATCGAACGCCGACAGGCCGGCGAAGCCATCGCCGCCATTGCGCGCGATTACAACGTAACGCCCTCGGCGATCAGCTACATCGTCAAAAAGGCGCAGGCCGATCCGGCCGGCTACGCCGGCCCGCCCGCGGACGGGGAAGAAGCCGAAGTCGCCGCCGAGGCGGACGGGCACGCCATGCCGGTCGCGGAAACCGACCCGCAGGCTGCCGGCGTTGCCGTGGCCGTGGACGGTGACGGGCCGAGCCCGGACGGCGGGCAAGGCGCCCCGAGCACAGCGACGACTCCGGACGCGCCCGGAACGGATGAGCCGGTTCGCCCGGAAGCGCCCGCGCGCAGCCGCGGCGCCGAGCCGGCCCAGCCGACCGCCCCGGCCGCCGACAGTGGTTCCCGCGAGCGCACGCCCGCGAACGATGAGCTGCAATCCGATCTGGCGCGTCGGCTGATCGAGGCCGCGGGCACCTGCGCGAAAACCTGGGACGGCGGTGCCGGCGGCGACGAGCTTGCGCGGGCCGCGCACGAGGTCCGCCGGGCGCTCGCCGCGATCGAGATCGCGGACAGCAAGCGCAGTTCGCCCAAGCGGTCGAAAGCCCCTGCGCCGGAGGCCAGCGAGCCGGCGCCGATGCCGGCCGAGCCCGCGGCGCCCGCACCCGCGGCCGGCCGCCGCGAGCCCGGCGAGGTGCAGATTCCCGAGGGCCGCAGCCTGGGCACGGTGAAGTTCTACAAGCCATCCAAGGGCTTCGGCTTCGTGGTGCCGGACGACGGCGGCGGCGACATCTATCTGGCCGCCGAGACCGTCGAGGCCGCCGGCCTGGACGACCTGCAGACCGGCGACCGCGTGGCGATCGAGCGCGGGCCCGGCCGCAAGGGCGAGGAGGTCAAGAGCCTCCAGCTGCTCGCCAGCTGAGGCCGGGGCGGCCGTGGCCGCTCGCGCCTTTCCCGTCTACACGCGTGGCGAATGGCTGGCGGACCTGGGCGTCCACGTCACGGGCGTCACCGTTGGCCTGGTCGCCGTCGCCGGCCTGATCGGATGGCTGGTGCCGCACACAGGGTCACGGGCAGCGTTGGGGTTGAGTCTCTACGCCCCGGCGCTGCTCGCGATGCTGGGTAGTTCCGCCGCCTACAACCTTACGGTCGCGTCACCGCGCAAGGGCCTGCTGCGGCGGCTGGACCACGCGGCCATTTTTGTGCTGATCGCGGGCACCTATTCTCCCTTCGCCCTCGCCAAGATCGGCGGTGATTTGGGAATGGGGCTGTTTGCGGCGAACTGGGCGCTGGCTGTCGTGGGCGCGCTCCATGCCGTTGTCTGGCCGCGCTTCGGCGAGCGCCTCGAGATCGTGATTTATCTGTTGATGGGCTGGAGCATCCTGGTCGCCCTGGACGCCTTCCTGTCGGCGGCCACCCCGCCCGTCGTCGCGCTGCTGCTGGGCGGCGGCGTGGTCTACACCGCCGGCGTGGGCTTTCACGCGGCGCACCGGCTGAAATTCCACAACGCGATCTGGCACGCTCTCGTGCTCGTGGCCGCGGGCATGCACTACGCCGCGATGTGGGTGGCGTTCGCGTGAACCGGGGCGCAAAAAAGCGCCCCGGCGTCATTATGCGTTGAATTCCCGCCCGTCGTTGACGGCGGAAATGTATCCGGCGCGGATGACGAAGTCGCCGAAGGCTTCGCCCGCCTCCCCTTCGGCGGCGTAGCGCTCGAACATGGGCCGCAGCTCCCCGAGGATGGTGTCCTCGTCGACGTTCTCCATGTAGGGCTTGTTCAGCCGCTGACCGTGGAAGCCGCCGCCCAGGTAGAAGTTGTACTTCCCGGGCGCGCGCCCCGAGAAGCCGACCTCCGCCACGTAGGGCCGCGCGCAGCCGTTGTTGCAGCCCGTCATGCGCATGACGATGGGCGTGTCGCCCAGCCCGCACTCGGCCAGGAGGTTTTCCACCTTGGTCATGAAGTGCGGGAAGTAGCGCTCGCTCTCCGCCATCGCCAGCGGGCAGGTCGGGAAGGCCACGCAGGCCATGGAATGCCGGCGCACGTGGCTGCGGTCGGTCACCGCCAGGATGCCGTGGCGTTCCAGGATCTCCCACACCGCATCCACCTGATCCTGCGGGATCTTCGCGACGATCAGATTCTGGTTGCCCGTGATCCGCAGGTCGCCGCGCAGCATCCCGGCCAGTTCGCGCAGGCCGGTCATCATGCTGTGGCTGTCGGTATCCTGCACACGGCCGTTTTCCACGAACAGCGTGTAGTTCCAGGTGCCGTCCAGGTTCTGCGACCAGCCGAAGCGGTCCTGGCTGGTCTCGAACGCCGGGTGCTCGCGCGCGGCTTCCAAAGACCAGCCCAGGCGCTCCTGCAGTTCGTCGACGAACCAGTCGAGGCCGTGATGGTCGATGGTGTACTTCATGCGCGCGACCTTGCGGTCATAGCGGTTGCCGTGGTCGCGCTGGATGGTGACGATCTTCTCCGCCACATCGACGGCCTGGTCCGGCCGGCAGAAGCCGATCACGCGGCCGAGCTGGGGATAGGTGCTGGGCTCGTTGTCGGTGCGCCCCATGCCGCCGCCGACGGCGACGTTGAAGCCCTCCAGCGTCTCGCCGTTCGTGATGGCGATAAAGCCGATGTCCTGGGTGTAGATGTCGACGTCGTTCACCGGCGGCACGGCGAAGCCGATCTTGAACTTCCGCGGCAGGTAGGTCTTGCCGTAGATCGGCTCCTCGTTCTCGTCCACCTGCCCGGCGCCCTTGTGCAGCGGCTCCTCGTCCAGCCAGATCTCGTGGTAGGCGCGCGAGCGCGGCAGCAGATGGTCACTGACCGCCTTGGCGACCGGATAGACCTGCTGGTGGACGGCGTCGTAATCCGGCAGCGGGGTCGCCATGACGCCGCGGTTGTCGTCGCCGCAAGCGGCGATCGTATCCAGCAGGGCCGCGTGGATGCCCTGCATCGTGGCCTTGAGGTCGCGCTTCAGCACGCCGTGGAACTGGAAGGTCTGGCGCGTGGTGAGCCGCAGGGTGTTGTTGGCGTGGGTGCGCGCAAGCTCGTCCAGCTTCAGCCACTGATCGGGTTGGCACACCCCGCCCGGCAGGCGCACGCGGATCATGAAAGAATGCGCCGGCTCCAGCTTCTTGCGCCGGCGCTCGTCGCGCAGGTCGCGGTCGTCCTGCTGGTAGATGCCGTGGAACTTGGTCAGCTGGTGGTCGTCTCCCAGCAGCGAGCCGGTGATGGGATCGGCCAGGCTGTCCTCGATATGGCCGCGCAGGAAGTTGCTCTCGGCCTTGATCGTCTCGTTCGGGTGCAGCTCCTCGACGGGCTGCGTGATGTCCTGGCTGCGGTCGATGTTGTAGCGGTCGGAAGCGGCCATGGCGTGTGATCCGTTTCTCGCGTGCGTGCGCGTCGGGCGCCGATTCCCGGCTGGGATCAGTAAACGTCGCGCTGGTAGCGCCGCTCCTGCTGGAGCTGCTTGAGGTAGGCCTGCGCGTCCTCGCGCGACAGCCCGCCCTCGTCCTTCACCACGTCGGTCAGCGCCTCGTGGACGGCGGGCGCCATCGCGTCGGCGTCGCCGCAGACGTAGAGGTTCGCGCCTTCCTGAAGCCAAGCGTAGACGTCGCGGCTGCGCTGGCGCACGCGGTCCTGGACGTAGACCTTCTCTTTCTGGTCGCGCGAAAAGGCGACGTCCATGCGCGTCAGCAGACCGTCCTTGCGGAACTGCTGCCAGTCGGTCTGGTAGAGGAAGTCCTCGCGGAAGGTGCGCTCGCCGAAGAACAGCCAGTTCTTGCCAGTCGCCCCCATCTCCTCGCGCTCCTGCAGGAAGGCGCGGAAGGGCGCGACGCCCGTGCCCGGCCCGATCATGATGAGCGGCGTCGTGGGATCGCTGGGCAGCTTGAAGGCCTTGTTGTGGTCCACGTAGACGGGAACCGTCTCGCCGGGCTCGCGGCGCTCGGCAAGATAGGTGCTGGCGACGCCGTTGCGCGGCTTGCCGTCGCTGGTGTAGCGCGTGACGCCCACCGTCAGGTGCACCTCGTCCGGCAGCGCCGCCTGGCTTGAGGCGATGGAGTACAGCCGCGGCTGCAGCTTGCGCAGCATCCCGGTGAAGGTGGCGGCGTCCAGGCCGCTCACGGGATACCGGGCCAGCACGTCGGCGACCTGGTTGGCGCCCATGAAGGTGTGCAGCGCCTCGCGGTTGTCCTCGGCCAGCAGCGCGCGCAGCTCCTCGGACTCCGCGGCGTCCGCATAGGCCTGGAGGAAGCCGGGCGTGAGCATCGTCAGCTCCAGGTCGCGCTTGAGCGCGTCCCCGAGCGACTTTTCCGCGCCGTTGACGTGGACGGTGTCGCCGGGTGTCAGGCCCAGGCTGTCCACCACGCGCTCGACCGTGGCGTCCTCGTTCTCGGGCACGATGCCGAGGCTGTCGCCCGGCTCGAAGGTGAGGCCGCTGTCCTCCAGCGAAAGCTCGATGTGGCGCGTTTCCTTGGTGGAGTGGCGGCCGTTGAGGACCACGGCGTCGAGGATCTCGGCCTGATAGGGGTTCTTGCGCGAGTGCTTCGGCTTGTCCGCGGCCGGCGCGGCGCCCGGCAGGCCGCCGAGCACCCCCTGGAGCGCCGCGGGCGCGCCCGGCGAGGCGGGCTGCCCAGCGGGCGCGGCCTCGCTTTCCAGCAGGCCGACCAGCTTCTCCACCCAGGCCTCGGCGTCGTCCTCGTAGTCGACGTCGGTGTCCACGCGCTCGGCCAGGCGCTCGCCGCCCAGCTCCTCGAAGCGCGCGTCCAAGTCCTTGCCGGCTTGGCAGAAGTTCACGTAGCTGCTGTCGCCCAGGGAGAAGACGGCGAACTTCGTGCCCTTCAGCTTGGGTGCCTTGCGGCTCCACAGGAACTCGAAGAAGGGCGCGGCGGGGTCCGGCGGATCGCCCTCGCCGTGCGTGGCGGAGACCAGGACCACGTGGGTTTCGCTCTTGAGATCCTTGGTCTTGTACTCGGCCATGTCCACGGCGCGCGCCTTGAGCCCCTTCTGGGTGGCGCGCTCGGCGAGCTGCTTGGCCACGCCCTCGGCGTTGCCGGTTTCCGTGCCGTAGAGGACGGTGATCTGCGGCGCCTCGCCGCCACCCTGGCCCCCGGCCGCCTGCGCCGGCTGGGTCTGCGCTCCGAGCCCGGCCAAGTAGCCGCTCAGCCACAGCGCCTGCTCCGGGCGCAGCGTGGGAAGCAGCGCTTCCAGCTGTTGCGCCTGGCTCTGATCGAACAGGCCGGCCGCGAGGGCGGCCTGCGTGATGTTGGTTTCGTGGCCCATGCCGGTCACCGCCTGATGCAAAAACAGCACATTCGATGCGTGAAACCGGAGATAATCCCCGACGTGGGCGGTGTCAAATTAAGAAAAACTACACATATTTATCGTTATTATTGCGCGAGCGCCGTCAGACCGGGGCGCCCAGACTGTCCGCGACCGCCCGCGCGGCCCGGAGTCCGGCGGCATGCGCGCCGTGCACCGTGCCGAAGGCGTCCAGCGCGCACGCCTCCCCGGCCAGCCACACGCGCTCGTCCAGCGGCTGGTTCAGGCGCTCGCGCAGGTGGGCCTGGCCCGGCAGCGCGATGGAATATCCACCGCGGATGTGTGGATCTTCGCCCCAGGCGGTCGTGTCCCAGTCCACGAGGTGCCGGTCCACCCTGGGGCCGAACATCGAACGCAGGCTCGTCAGCGCGCGCTCGCGCATGGCGGCCGGTCCCTCGCGCTCCATCGCGGTGGCGAAGCTGCCGCCGGTGTGCGCAATGACCACGGGGCGCTCGAAGGGGGTGATCTGCATGTGAAAGCCCCACGGCGCGTCCGCGAGCGAGGCGGCGAAGCTGTGGCCCAGGCCGAAGATGTCGCGGTCGAAGCTGAGCATGACCTTGTTCGCCCCGCCCAGGGGCGTCGCCGCCAGGGCCTCCGCCAGCCACGCCGGCATCTCCGGCCGGAAACGGATCGCGTCGCCCGCGAGCGCGCTGGTCGACACCGTGACGACGGCGCGGCGCGCGGTCAGCGTGCCGTCGCGGGTTTCCAGCCGCACCGCCGGCCCCGTGCGATCCAGCGTATGAACCGGCGTGTTCAGGTGCACCGGCACGTCCGCGCCCCAGCGCGCGATCAGGGCGCCGAAGCCGTTTTCCAGCGGCCAGTTCGCCTCGCCGTCCAGGTAGCGGGCGCTGTCCAGCGTGGAGCAGGCTTCCGGTTCCGCGCCCGCCAGCGCCCCCAGCAGCTGGCGGTAGAGCGGCAGCCACGCCCCGCCCTCGGGCAGCACCCAGCTCGCGGGCAGGTCGCGCCCGGCCTCGCCCGCGGCGTCGATGGCCGCGCCCGCCCGCCGCGCGAAGGCGGAGAAGCCCGCGCGCTCGTCTTCGCCGGCCCAGCGCCGGCCCAGCCAGAGGTGCTGCGGCGAAACGCCGGGCCGGTAGGGTTCGCCCACGCGGTCGGCGTACACCCGGAAGGGATTGGTCTCGGCGGAATGCAGCCAGTGGGCGCCGCGGTCCCAGGGCCGGCCGAGCGCGTCGCACACGGTGTGCGCGCGCCCGCCGATGCGGTCCTTGGCTTCCAGCACGCGCACGCTGAGCCCGTGCTCGCGCGCGGTCTTCGCGGCGGCCAGCCCGGCGACCCCCGCCCCGACGACCGCCAGATCGACGTCCGCGCGCTTCGCGCCGCTTGCGGCGTCCACGATACATCCCTCCTCGCCATCCGCGATCACGGCACCGCTAGACGAAGCGGGACCAGTTGAACAGGCCGCGCACCTCCTCCTTGTCGAAGACGGCGTCCAGCGTTTCGCCGTTGGTGGTGGTGAAGCGGACCTTCACGCGGTCGCCGCGCGAGCTGAGGACGCGCACGTCCTGGAACTGCACTTCGCCGGCGTCGAGGGGGTCGTGGAGGATGAAGCGGGTTCGCACGGTGGTCGCATCCTGCTCGGTGGACGGGAAGCACGGCCGGGATTATCCGGACGCTGCGCCGCGGCGGCCACCCTTTTTACTTTGAACTCTGATGGCGCCATATTACGCTTCCATGATAGGCAACCGCCTGCTCAGGAGGCAGTGGACATGGCGATCGAAGACATCTTCAAGAACAACGTCACGACCGGCGTAGCGATCGGTGTGGGCGCGGCCCTGCTGGCGCCGACGGTGATGCCGGTCGTGGGCCGCGTGCTGCGGCCGGCAGCCAAGACCACGATCAAGACCGGCCTGCTCGTCTACGAGCGCACGCGCGAGAGCATCGCGGAACTCGGCGAGATGGCCGAGGACACCTACCACGAGGCCTACGCCGAGATGCACCCGGCCGCGGAGCAGGCTGCGGGCGGCGCGGCCACGGCCGCCGCGACATCCGGCGAGTCCAGCTCCACGGGCAGCAGCAAGGGCGGCAGCAGTGGCACAAGCAGCAGCACCAGCAGCTGACGCCCCCGCCGCCCGACCCGTCCACGACGTGCCGTGGCGCCTTCGCGTGCGCGTCCCGGCGCGGCGGGGCGATGCGGCCTTCTTCCGCACGGTCGAGGACACCTTCGACCTGTGCCCGGATGTCGAGGTCGCCGAAGCCAACGCGCGCACCGGCAGCGTGCTCATCCACCACACCGCCGACGCCGACACGGTGTGGCACTTCGCCGCAAAACAGGGCCTGTTCGTGCGCGAAGGCGCCGGCGAGGCGGCCGGCGGCGCGACCAACCGCCTCGTCGCCGATGCGCGGCGCATCGATTCCTGGTTCAAGGATACCAGCGACGGCGACTTCGACCTTGCCACGGTGATCTCGGTGTCCCTGCTCGGGCTCGCGGTCGTCCAGGTTCTGCGCGGGCAGATCATGGCGCCGGCCATCACGCTCGCCTGGTACGGCGGCATGCTCATCTACGACCGCTGGCGCACCGCCAACCGGGCGCAGCCGGCAGCGGAAACCGCATAAAGCAATCCCTCCGCCATCGGCCTGTCACGTCCCTGCAACATCCGTCGGCTATACACCCCTCATCTGCTGGCAATCAGGGATGAGGTCCGGCGATGGCGGACTATCTTCACCACGTCCCCGGCCGCCTGCGCGTGCGCTCCGCCGCGGTGAAGCGGAACGCCGGCCGGGCGCGCACGGTCGAGCAATTCGTGACCGGCCTGCACGGCGTCCGCGAGGTGGACGTGCGCACGGTCACGGGCAGCGTCACCGTCTTTTACGACCCCGATCTCACCACCCCGGACGCGATTGTCGGCGCGTTGCGCGGCGCGGGCTACGTGTCCACCGACGCCGATCCCGCGAAGGCCTCGCCCAGCACGGGCGCCGTCGGCCCCGGCACCACGCGGGTGACGGAAACGGTGCTCAACATCGCGCTGGAAAAGGTGCTGGAGCGCTCGGCCACCGCGATGATAGCCGCGCTGGTCTGATCGCTCACGCCGGCACCAACGCCCGGCCGGCGGCCGGCACTGGGAGCTGTGAGAGCCGCTTGACCGCCGCCGGGACGCGCGGGCGGCCCACGCCGCCCTTCAGGACGTTGTTGACGACGAAGGGGATGAGCCCGGCGACGATCACAAGCGCGTAGCCCGTGAGGTCCAGCCCGGCGAAGCCGAAGAACTGCCGCAGCGCCGGCACGCCCAGCACCAGCGCCTGCAGCCCGACCGTCCCGATCAGCGCCCCATCCAGGATGCGATTGCGCCGCCGCCGGTGCGCGCCGCTCAGGACGGGCTGGTGCGAGCGGCACGTCAGCGCGTGGCTCAACTGCCCCACGATGAGGCCGAGGCAGGCCACGGTCTGCGCCTGCGGCCCCGGCCCGTAGAGCGCCAGGGCCGCGGCGTAGCCACCCAGGGAGCCGGCGGCGAGAACGGCCGACTCGCGCCCAATCCGCCACAGGTCCGTGCGCCGCATGATGGGCTCGCGCGGGTCGCGCGGCGGGGTGCGCATGACGTCCTCGTGCGCCGGCTCCAGCGCCAGGCCGATGGCCGGGAAGACATCGGTGGCCAGGTTGATCCACAGCAGTTGCATCGCCGTCAGCGGCTGCCCGGCCCCGGCCGCGATGGCGGCGAACATCACCAGGATCTCGCTGAAGTTGGTCGACAACAGGAACTGGATGGCGCGGCGCACGTTCAGATAGATCGCGCGCCCGCGCGCCACCGCCACGGCCATGTCGCCCACGTCGTCGCGCTGCAGCACCACGTCCGCCATCTCGCGCGCGACGCGCGTGCCGCCATGCCCCATGGCCACGCCGATGTCGGCGGCCTTGAGCGCCGGCCCGTCGTTCACGCCGTCGCCCGTCATGGCGACCACGCGCCGCCGCGCCTGCAGCGCCTGGACGATGCGCAGCTTGTCGGCGGGCGTCACGCGCGAGAAAGCGTGGGCTTCCTCCGCCAGCTCGCCCAGGCGGTGCATGTCCAGCTCGTGCAGCTCGCGCGCGTCGACGACGTGCACCTCGCCCTCGCGCGCCAGGCCCAGATCGCGCGCGATGGCGCGGGCGGTGTCGCGCTGATCGCCCGTGATCATCACCGTGGCCACGCCGGCCCGGTGGAATTCCTGCACCGCCTCGCGAACCCCCGGCCGCACCGGGTCGGCAAGCCCGACGAGCCCGAGCCACACCAACTCGCCGTCCAGCTCGCCCGCCGCGTCCGGCGGCGCGTCCGTCCCGGCACACGCGGCGGCGAGCACGCGCAGCCCCTCGTCGGCCATCGCCGCGTTCAACCGGATCAGCCGGTCGCGCTCGCCCTCGTCCAGCGGGCGGTCGCCGTCGGGCGTGCGCACGTGCGCGCACATCTCCAGCACCTCGTCGGGGCTGCCCTTCACGGCCAGGAAGGTGCCGCCGTCCGGGGTGGTGTGGCGGCTGGCCATGTGGTTGCGGCCGTTGCCACGCTCGCGGATGTCCAGCATGGGATGCGCCTTGCGCAGCTTCTTGGCCTTGAAGCCCGCGCGGTCGGCGGCGGCGATGAGCGCGGCTTCCGTGGCCGAGCCGTCGAACACGCGCTCGCCGTTGCGCTTGCGGATGCGGGTTTCGCTGCACAGCACGGACACACGCAGCAGGTCGCCCAGCGCCGACCCGTCGCCGAGCGCTGGCTGCCCGATGGCGGTGCCGGGGCGCAGGTCCAGGGTGTCGGCGGCCGTGCGCACCTCCCGCACGGCCATGCGGTTTTCCGTGAGCGTGCCCGTCTTGTCGAAGCAGACCGTCTGCACCGAGCCGAGCGTCTCCACGGCGGGCAGCCGGCGGATCAGCACGCCTTGCCGGCGCATGTCGCGCACCCCGAGCGCCAGCGTCGTCACCGCCATGGCCGGCAGGCCCTCGGGCACGGCCGCGACCGCGAGCGCCATGGCGTTCTTCACCATCTGGACGAGGGCGAAGCCGCGCACCAGCCCGACGCCGAAGACGGCGACGCACACCCCGCCGCTGGCGAGCGCCAGCCAAGTGCCGAGCTGGTTGAGCTGCCGCTGCGAGGGGGTCTGCGGCGCTTCGGCGGCGTCGGCCAGGGCCTGGATGCGGCCCATCTCGGTGGCGCCGCCCGTGGCCGTGACGAGCACCGTGGCGCGGCCGGCCGTGACGGCCGTGCCCTGGTAGACCATGTTCACGCGGTCGGCGATGGGCGCGGCCTCCTCGCCGAGGGCGCCGGCCTGCTTGCGGACGCCGACGCTCTCCCCGGTGAGTGGGGACTCGTCCACCATCAGCCCACGCGACTCGACAACGCGCGCATCCACCGGGACGGGGCTTCCTGCGGTGATCTGGACCAGATCGCCGGGCACCAGTTCGGTTTCGGCGCAATTCCACTTCTTGCCGCCCCGCCTAACGCGGACGATGCCCTCCCCGGTTTCGGCCATGCTGGCGATCGTGGCGTCGGCGCGGCGCTCGGTGATGTAGCCGATGACGGTGTTGACGGCGACGATGCCGACGATCGCCGCGGCGTCGGCGATGCCGCCCGTCGCGACCGAGACGGCGGCCGAGCCCATGAGCAGCATCACCGGCAGGCTCACCACCTGCTCGCGGACGGTTTCCCAGCGGCTCTTGGCGCGCATCTCGCGCAGGCGGTTGGCGCCGTAGCGCGCACGCCGCGCCTCGGCCACGTCCACCGGCAAGCCGTCGTGCGCATCGCTTTCCAGGCGCTCGGCACAGGCCGCCACCGGCATGGTGTGCCAGGCCACGCCGTCGGGTGCGGGGTGGGCGGACTCCGCTTCCGCCGCCTCGCCCGTCGCTGTCCCGCCCGTTTCCGGCGGGGCGTCGAGGACGCCGCGCAGCGCCGCCAGAACCTCGTCCTTGGCGGTTTCGGCGTCGAAGCCGATGACGACGCTGCGGCTCCAGGCGCTGGCACGCGCGGTCCGGACGCCCGGCACCCGCGCGAGCCCGCGCTCCACCGCCGCCGCCAACTCCGGCGCGGCGCGCAGATCGGGTACACGCACGCGCAACCGGCCGGCCGTGCGGTCGTCGGCGATGGTGAAGCCGTGGCGCGCGGCCTCCTCCTCGACCGTGGCAGCCCGCATGGCGGCGACTCCCGGAACCGGGTGGGTGTTTTAACGGCGCAGCAGGCCGATGACGGCCACGAGCGCACCGGCGGCCAGCGCGGCGCCGCCGAGCGTGCGGGCCAGGTGTCCGTCCCGCCGGTGCACCCAGCGCCAGCCGCGCACCGTCGGTCGGACAATGGGCCGCAGCGCGCTCACCGCGATCGCGCGTCCGTCTGTGGGCGCGGGCCGGGCGGACTCGTCTGCCGCCGCCTCGGCTCCCGGTTCCGCCGCGCGCGCCGCCAGCACCTCCTCGGCGAGGGCGCGGCGCTCGGGGCTGCGGATGCGGTTGCTGTCGAGCCGTTGCCGGATGTCCGCGCTGCTCAGCGCTTCGAGCTGGCGCCGGAAGCGCCGGAACTCGTGCCGCCGCCGCCTGTCCTGCTGGTCCGCCATCGTGTCCTCCTCCCGCTGCCTCGGCGGAGGCCGAGTCCGCATTGCGATATTTTTGACACTAAACCCCGGCGGACATGCACCGCAACGCGGGCCGGCAACCGGATCGCCCGTTCCGGGGTCGCCAACCTGCCCCGAACGGCGGTTAACTGCGGCTTTGCCTTTGCATGGGCTCCGCCTGTGCGCTACCTCGAAAGGTCCATGCAGGGGGATCATCCATGAGCGATCACGATCCGTACGCCGATGCGCTGAACGTGTTCGGCGAACCCTTGGCCGAATGCTGTTCCAATCCGGTCACGGGTTTCTTCCGCACCGGCTGCTGCGCCACGGGGCCGGACGACCTGGGCCTGCACGTGGTCTGCGCGGAGATGACGCGCGACTTCCTGGCGTTCACGCGCGATCAGGGCAACGACCTCTCCACGCCGCGCCCGCAGTTCGGCTTTCCGGGGCTCCGGCCCGGCGACCGCTGGTGCCTGTGCGTGGGCCGCTGGAAGGAAGCCTTCGACGCCGGCGTCGCGCCGCCGGTGATCCTGCGCGCCACGCACGAGGAAGCCCTGGCGGTGGTGACCTTCGACGTGCTCAGCCGCTACGCGCTCGACCCCACGTGACGCGCGGTGAGGCGTCCGGCCCGAGCCGTTTGAGGCGCTGCTCGCGCCAGAGGATGAAGGCGCCGCTGGCGATCACCAGCGGCACGCCCGCGACGGTGCCCCAGGTGGGCCAGTCGCCCCAAACCGCCACGCCCAGGAGCACGGCCAGCGGCATCGCGGTGTAATCCAGCGGCGACACGACGGCGACGGGTGCAAGCCGGTACGCGGCCGCCAGCCCGATGTGGCCGAGGAAATTCAACCCCGCCATGAGGGCCAGAAAGCCGGCGTCGACGGGCGCCGGCGTCGTCCAGACGACGGGCAACGCCACCCCACCCGCCACGAGGAACGCCACGTTGGTGGCGAAGGTGAGCTGCACGGGCGTCGCGCGCGGGCCGAGCGCGCGGCTCCACACCATCGCCCCGGCGTAGAACACGGCCGAGGCGACGGCCGCCAGCGCGGGCCAACCGTAGATTGCGCCGGCCGGCCCGACCATGATGAGCACGCCGACGAAGCCGGCGAAGATGGCGGACAGCCGACGCCAGCCGACCGCCTCCCCGAGCACGGGCCACGACAGCAGGCTCTGGATCAGCGGCGCGGCGAAGAAGATCGCCACCACGTCCGGCAGCGGCATGTAGATGAGCGCGGTGAAATAGGCAAAAAAGGCGCAAACGATCAGCGCCCCGCGGCCGTACACCTGAACCATCCGGTCGGGTCGGACCGCACGCAGCAGCTTGCCGCGCAGCCCCAGCACGAGGCCCATGCAGGCGATGACGATCGCCGAACGCAGGGCGAGCACCTCCGCGACCGCGTAGGTTTCCAGCAGCCACTTGATGCCCGCGTCCTGCAGCGTGAACGCGATGACGGCGCCCTGCATCGCCAGCGCGCCGTTCAGCGGATCGTGATGGCGCTCCGCCGCCGGGCTCGCCATGCCGCATCTCCGTTCGCCACACGCAGATGGCCGGGCGCCCCAAACGGAGCACCCGGCCATCCACGGTCGTCCATTCGGTCATGGGCGGCGGTCCGTCAAGAGACGGACGCGCCGTCACGGGCGGGCGATCAGGAACCGACCGCCGCCTTCACGGCCTCGATGGCGGGGCGGCCGTCGCGCGCCTTCACGCCGTCGAGGAACTCGGCCACACGGTCCAGGTTGTTCGCGATCCAGTCGGCCGCGACCTTTTCGGCCTCAATGTCCTTCTGACCGTGGTCGAGAACCCACTTCGACTGCTCGTCTTTCCGCACGACATACTGCGAGAAGAATTTCTCAACGTTGGGGTGACGCTCGCCGAGCTTGACGTTGGCGACGGTCAGCACGTCGCTCGTGGTCTCGGCGATCTTGGGCTCACCCACGGCCTTCAGGTACTTGATGTCGAAGCGGATGTTCATCCAGTGCGGCTCCCAGCCCAGGAAGACGATCCACTCATTTTTGCGGATCTTGCGGTCCACCTGCGCGAGCATGCCGGACGTGCTGGATGGGATCAGCTGCCAGTCGCCGAGGCCGTGGCGGTCGTTCTCGATGGCGCTCTTGATGGACTGGTTGAAGCCGCTGCCGGCCTCGATCCCGTAGATCTTGTTGTTGAACTTGTCCGCGAACTTGTCGAGGTCGGCCTCGGTCTTGACACCGGCTTCCCAGACGTACTCCGGAACGGCGATGCCCATGATCGCGTTGGAGATGTTCGTGGTCAGGACCTTGGCCTGGTTCTTCTCCACCAGCGGATCGATCATGTCCTTCTCGGTGGGCATCCAGCCGCCGAGATAGATGTCCAGCTCATCCGACTTGATGGTGTTGAGCGCAACGGCGGGGCTGGCCGTCGTCTGCTTCGTGGCGAAGCCCATGTGCTCCAGGATTTGGGCGGCGACCTCGCTCTTCACGGTCACGCCCGTCCAGGTGGGCACGCCGAAGCGGATCGTCGGCTTGTCGGCCGCGGCGGCGGAACCGCCGGCAACACTGGCCGCCAGCGCCACACCCGCCAGCGCCGCGCCGGCCCGACGCGTGATCTGGCTCATCGTCGATTTCATGGAACCTCCAAGCATTTGAATGCCTCCCGACATTTTGTGTCGCTTGTTGTCCGGGCGCCGCACCGGCTACAGCACGGCGGTGCGGCCCATCGCCGCAAACGATATCCGCCGCAAAGGCCCGGCTGCTTATCCCATCTTCGGGATTTTTGACCGAAATTTCCGGCCGATTTGCCGCTTTCCACACTTCACGCGTGTACCGCCTCGGCGATGAGCGCGTCGGCTGCCACGGCGCCCCGTCCGGGCGGGCGCACCAGCAGCGGATTCACGTCGATCTCGGCCAAGCTGTCGGCGTTCGCCTCGACGTAGCGGGCCACGGCCATGCACGCGGCCACGGCCGCGTCCAGGTCGCCGCCCGCGTCGCCCCGCTGGCCGAGCAGGCGCCGGCCCGTGGTCAGGCCGGTGATGGCCTCGCGCACGCGGGCTTCCGTGGTGGGCAGCAGAAGCGTGCGCGTCCGCCCGATCAGCTCGGCGAACACGCCGCCGTCGCCCACGACGAGCACGGGGCCCACGGTGTCGTCCCGCGTCACGCCGACGATCAGCTCGGCCACGGCGTCCGGCACCATCGTCTCCACCAGCCAGCGATCCGGGGCCGCGTCCCCGGCCGCCAGCCGGTCGGCAATGGCGTCGGCGGCCGCGCGCACGGCCTCCGCGCTTTGCAGGTTCAGCGCCACCGCCCCCGCGTCCGTCTTGTGGGCGAGCCCGACGGCCTTGAGCACGACCGGGAAGCCCACCGCTTCGGCGGCTTGCCCCACGTCGCCCAGGCCGACGCAGCGCCCGTCCGGCACGCTGAGGCCGTGCGCCGCCAGCCGCCGCTTGCTCTCGCCCTCATCCACCAGGCGCGGCGGCGTCCGCGGCCCGGCCCCCGCGAGCGGCCCCGTCCACGCCGCCTCGTCGAGAAGCCGTCGGCGCCACTCGGCGTGCGCGGCCGCGTGGCCCAGGGCCGTCACCGCGGGCTGGAGGCCCTGCAAGGGCGCGACCCCGGCGGCGACGCAAGCCCGGCGGTCGGCTTCGGGAAAGCACTCGGCGTAGGTGGCGATCATGGCCGCCGTGCCGCCGACGCGCCGATGCGCCCGCAGGAAGCCGTCGCGCGCGGCCCGCCAGTTCGCGGCGTCGCACGCCTCGTCGCGCGGGAAGTCGAGGAAGTGGACGCCGATGTCGGTGCCCTCGCCCATCGCGGCGGCGAAGCCGTCCGCGCAGGCGTCGGCGTCGCCCCAGATGGCCGTGTTGTAGTCCAGCGGGTTGCCCACCGAGCCGCGCGGGATGCGGAAGGTCTTCGCCAGTTCGCCGGCCGCCGCCTCGGACGGCGCCGGCAGCACCAGCCCCGCGCCGCTCATCAGGTCGCCGGCCAGGGCCGCTTCTCCGCCCGAGCAGGAGAGCGACACCAGCCGCCGGCCCGCCGGCCGCTCGGCCGTGGTGAAGAGCTTGAGCGTTTCCAGCAACGCTTCCGGGGTGCGGACGCGCATCACGCCCAGGCGGTCGAAAAGCGCGTCGTAGGCCGCGTCCGCGCCCGAAAGCGAGCCCGTGTGACCCAGCGTGGCGCGCGCCCCGTGGTCGGACGCCCCGACCTTGAGCGCCACCACGGGCACATCCCGTTCGAGCGCCCGCCGGGCGGCCCGCGCGAACCCGCGCACGTCGCGCAGCCCCTCGATGAAGAGCCCGATGGCGTGAACGCGCGCGTCGTCCAGCAGGGCGTCCATAAAGTCGCCGATGTCGAGCTGGGCCTGGTTGCCCGCGCTGACGACGTGGCTGAGGGGCACCGAGCGGCGGTGGAAGGTGGAATTGAGCGCCACGTTGCCGCTCTGGCTGATGAGCGCGGCGCCCGCCTCGACCGGCTCGGCGCAGTGGTCGTCCGGCCACAGCGCCACGCGGTCCAGCAGGTTGAGGATGCCGTGGCTGTTGGGGCCGACGAGCACGCAATCGCCGGCCGCCTCGACGAGCTCGGCTTCCAGGTCGGCCGCGCCGTCCTCGCGGAAGTGGGCGGCGAAGCACACCCCGCCACCGGCGCCGATGCGGTTCAGCTCCGCGAAGATGCAGGGGCACTGGGCCGCCGGGGCGGCGACCACCGCGGCGTCCGGGGCCTCGGGCAACTCCGCGACCGAGCCGTGGCAGGCCCGGCCGGCGATCTCGGTCCGGCGCGGGTTGACCGGCCACACCTGCCCCTGGAAGCCGAGAGCGTCGAGTTGGCGCGCGGCCTCGGCGGCGGCCCCGCCCCCGATGACCGCGACGTGGCGCGGGGTGAGCACACGCTGGAGGTTGCGGCGGCGCGCCGCCGTCAGGCTGCTGTCCGACACGGCGACCTCATACGTTGTCTCAAGGATTGGGGCCGATTTCCCCTCCCCCTCTGCGACGCGGGGCCATGCCCCGCGCCGGCGTCTCCCCCTCCCCATGCATGGGGAGGGGGAGATTGAGAGGGGGTTGGGCCGTCGGCGTTTTGCCCGTTCAGCGATGGCTTTCGCTCAACGGAACCGCATCTTACTGCTCGTAATCGCGCAGGATCGCGCGCGAGATGACGTGGCGCTGGATCTCGCTGGTGCCGTCCCAGATCCGCTCCAGGCGGGCGTCGCGCCAGAGGCGCTCCACCGGCGTTTCGTCCACCAGGCCCATGCCGCCGAAGATCTGCACCGCGTGGTCCGCGACGCGGCCCAGCGCCTCGGTGGCGTAGAGCTTGGCCATGGCGGCGTCGGTGTCGGTCATCGTGCCCTGGTCGTGGCGCCAGGCCGCGCGCAGGCACAGCATCTCCGCCGCCTCGATCTCGGTCGCCATGTCGGCGATCTTGAAGCTCGTGCCCTGGAAGCGGCCGACGGGCTGGCCGAACTGCTTGCGGTTGGCCGCCCAGTCCGCGGCCAGCGCCAGCGCGCGCTGCGCCCGGCCGACGCTCTGGATGGCGACGGTCAGCCGCGCCGGGGCCAGCCAGGTGTTCGCCACCTCGAAGCCCTGGTCGATCTCGCCCAGCACGCGGCTGTTCGGCACGCGGCAATCGTCGAAATTGAGGATGCTGTTGTGGTAGCCGCGATGGCATGGACTGTTGTAGCCGGGCCGCACTTCCATCCCCGGCGTGTCGTGGTCCACCAGGAAGGTGGTGATCTTCTTGCGCTTGCCGCGCGGGGTTTCCTCGGCGCCCGTGGCGGCGAAGAGCACGGTGAAGTCCGCCAGATCGGCGTGCGAGATGAAGTGCTTCGTGCCGTTGATGACCCAGTCGTCGCCGTCGCGGACGGCCGTGGTCTCCATCCCGCGCAGATCGGAGCCGGCGTTGGGTTCCGTCATGGCGACGCATTCCATGCGCTCGCCGCGGATGACGGGATACAGGTAGTGTTCCGCCTGCGCGTCGGTGCAGGCGCGCAGGATGTTGCTGGGCCGGTGCACGAGCGCCTGGAGGGCGAAGTTGGTCTTGCCCAGCTCGCGCTCCATGAGGGTGAGCGTCAGGGTGTCCAGGCCGCCGCCACCCAACGCTTCGGGCATGTTGGCGGCGTAGAAGCCGTTCTCGATCGCCTTGGCGCGGATCTGGCGCTGCAGCTCGGCCGGCACGGCGTCCTGGCGCTCGACCTCGGGCTCGTGCGGCATGCATTCGTCCTCGACGAAGCGCCGCGTGCTCTCGACGATCAGCTCCTGCTCGGTCGTGAGGGCGAAATCCATCGCGTGGCCCTCCTTGTCCGGGTTAAACGCCGCGGAAGTTGGCCGTGCGCTTCTCGGCGAAGGCGGCGACACCTTCCTTGGCATCCTCGCTGAGCAGCACCTTGGGGAAGTTCTTGAGATCGCCGCTGCGCAGCTTGTCGAAGCTCTCGTGCACGGACATGCCGTCGGTCTCGCGCAGGATTTCCTTGATCGCCTGCACCGCCAGCGGCGCGCCCTGGGCAATCGTGCGGGCCCAGCCGCGGGCCGTGGCCATCAGCTCATCCTGCGGCACGACGGCGTTGACCATGCCGTAGTGCATGGCCTCCTGCGCCGGCATGCGGCGGCCCAGCAGCAGCAGCTCGGCGGCGATGCGGTGCGGCAGGTACTTGGGCACGCGCTGAAGGCCGCCGGAATCCGGCACGATGCCGAGCGGCACCTCGGGGAGCCCGAACTCCACGTGCTCGGCACAGACGATCAGGTCGCAGGCGATCGCCAGCTCGAAGCCGCCGCCGAGCGTCAGGCCGTTGAGGGCCGCGATGACGGGCTTGTCGAGGTCCCACAGCTCCGTAATCCCGGCGAAGGAGCCCTGGCCGTAGTCGGTGTGCCACCACAGCCCGACTTCCTCCTCGTCGCCGGCGGCGGCCGCCTTCAGGTCCCAGCCGGCGGAGAACATCTTGTCACCGGCGGCCGTAATGACGGCGCAGCGCAGCTCGGGATCGTCGCGCAGCGTGGCGAAGGCCTCGCCCAGCGCGATCGAAGTCGCGCGGTCGATGGCGTTGACCTTCGGGCGGTCGAGGGTGATTTCCAGCACCCCGTTGTCGCGGGTCGTCTTGACGGCCTCGCTCATGGATCAGGCTCCCTTGGTGCCGGGTGCGACGGGGGCGATGGCGCGGCCCGCCCACTCGGGCGGCGCGGTCGCGCGGTCACGGGCGCGGGCGGCGACGTCCTCGGGGAAGGGGGCGGTGCGCCCCGCGTTCTGGTCGACGTGCAGCGTCATGACCTCCTCGGTGGCGATCTCCTCGCCCCCGGCGTGCATGCTGTGGCAGATGTGCAGGCGCTTGCGGTCCACGCCCGTGACGTGGCTGGTCACGGTCAGCTCGGTGCCCTCGGTGACCTCGCGCAGGTAGCGGACGTGCGCCTCGACGGTGTAGATGCTGCACCCCGTCCGCTCGCGGTAGGCCGGTCCCAGGTCCAGCGCCGCCAGGAGCGCGTCCGTGGCGTGGCTGAAGACGACGACGTAGAACGCCTCGTTCATGTGGCCGTTATAATCGACCCACTCGGGGCGGACGGTGTCGGTGTGCGTGATGGCCGTGCTCATGGTGCTCACACGGCCTCACGGGCCCGCAGCACGGCGATGAGCTTGCGGTCGCGCTCGGCGATCAGCTCGGCGGTGGAGCGCCCGTCCGCCTCGCGCTCGCAGCCCTCGACCATGCGGTCGCGCAGCTCGGTCGTGAGCTCGGGCGCCAGCAGGCGCGTCCAGGGGGACTCCAGCGACGGGCCGAAGTGGTCCAGCATGTGCGCCATGCCGCCCTCGCCGCCGGCGAGGTGGAAGGTCAGGCACGGCCCCATGAAGGCCCAGCGCGGCCCCGGCCCCTCGGTCATGGCTTGGTCGATCTGCTCCACGGTCGCCTCGTTGTTGGCGACCATGTGCAACGCCTCGCGCCAGACGGCTTCCTGCAGGCGGTTGGCCAGGAAGCCGGACAGCTCGACGTCCATCTCGATCACGGACTTGCCGGCGGCCGTATAGAATGCGCTCGCCCACGTCACCGCCTCGGGATCGGTCTTTTGGCCGCCCACGACCTCGACCAGGGGCACGAGGTACGGCGGATTGAAGGGATGGCCGACCACGGTGCGCTCGGGCCGCGCGCACGCGCGCTGCATCTCGCTCATGCCGTAGCCGGAGGTCGAGGACCCGATGATGGTGTCCGCCGGTGCGACCGAGTCCAGGTCGGCGAGCAGGCGCTGCTTCAGGTCCAGGCGCTCGGGGCCGCTCTCCTGCACGAAGGGAACGTCCGCGCAGGCCTCCGCCATGCTGTCGGCGATCCGGAGGCGGTCCGGCGAGGCGCCCTCGGCGAGGCCGAGGTCCTCCAGCGCCGGCCACGCGCCGTCGACGATGCGGCGCAGGCGGTCGCCGGCGTCCGGCGCGGGGTCATAGGCCACGACGTCGTAGCCGCGGCCCAGGAAGTGCGCGGCCCAGCCGCCGCCGATGACGCCGGCGCCGACGACGCCGACGCGCGTCACCTGGTTGGGATCGGGACGTGTCATGCGGTGTATCTCCGGAAAATCACATCAGCGCCGCGACGGTTACGGCTGGCGCAGGTTGAGCATCTCGCGCGTCTGCTGCGGCGAGGCGATGTTGGCGCCCATGTTCTCGACGATGGTGCGCGCCTTCTCGACGAGCTGGCCGTTGGTGGCGAGCACGCCCTTGGACAGGAAGATGTTGTCCTCCAGCCCCACGCGGACGTGGCCGCCCAGCAGCGCGGCCTGCGCCACCATGGGCATTTCGTTGCGGCCGATGCCGAAGCCGGCCCAGTGCGCCCCCTCGGGAACCAGGCGCGCCATGTTCATCATGCTCTGCGGATCGCCGGGCGCGCCCCACGGAATGCCCATGCAGAGCTGGTAGAGCGGCGGGTCGGCGATCAGGCCCTCGTTCACGAGCTGGTTGGCGAACCAGACGTGGCCGGTGTCGAAGCACTCCATCTCCGGCTTGACGCCCAGCTCGCGCACGCGCTTCGCCATGGCGCGCAGAATGTTGGGCGTCTGCACCACGACGTCGCGGCCGTCGCCGAAGTTCATCGTGCCGCAGTCGAGCGTGCACAGCTCGGGCAGGCAGCGCTCGACGTGCGCCAGCCGCGTGTGCGCGTCGACCAGATCGCTGCCCTCGCCCGGCGTGGCCGGGTTGGCGTCGTCGACGACGAGGTCGCTGCCCATGCCGGAGCTGAGGTTGATGACCGCGTCGACGTCGGCGCTGCGCACGCGGTCCACGACCTCATGGAACATCTGCGGGTCGCGGCTCTGCTCGTGCGTCTCCTGATCGCGGACGTGGGCGTGGACGACCGAGGCGCCGGCGCGGGCGGCCTCGATGCAGGCGTCGGCGATGGCGGCCGGCGAGACCGGAACCTTGTCGCTGCGGCCGGTGGTGGCACCCGCGCCCGTGACGGCGCAGGTGAGGATGACGTCCTTGCGCATGGGATGACCCTCCCGCTCGACCATGCTGGTGTCGTGCGCCGTCCCGCTTGCCGGGGATCGTGCGCGCCACCGCCAGCAGGCCGCATGGGTGCCACCCCTGTCTTGTCCGATCTCTCTGGCGAACGCGTCACCGCGGCAAGCCGCGGAAAAATCGTTCAAGCACCTCGGCGGCGACTGCGACAGCACGCCAAGCCGTTGAGCCGCCCGGTGGACCCACGGGCATCAGCTTGCTCTATTTTGCCAAGAAAGGAAAAAGCGGATAAACACGGCAGGAGATCGGACGCGAAAGCGGGGGTGCCCGTGCTGCACGAACGCAACCTGGAACAGCCCCAACGCATCGGCTTCCTGTTGGTGCCGAACTTTTCGATGATGTGCCTGCTCTCGGCCGTGGAGCCCTTGCGCGTGGCCAACCGCTTCGCCGGCGGGGATGCGTACCGCTGGCAGTTCATCTCCGCCACCGGCGGACCGATTCAGGCCAGCAACGGCATGGCGATCATGACGGAGGCCGGCATCGACGACGTGGCGGACGTGCCCGTCGTCGCCGTGGTCGCCAGCGAGGATCCGCTGCGTAACGCCGATCCGCGCATCTATCCCTGGCTGCGCAAGCTGCACCGCCAGGGCCGCGACCTGGGCGCCTTCGACACCGCCCCCTACCTGCTGGCGGAGGCGGGGCTGCTGTCGGGTCGCCACGTGACGCTGCACTGGGAGGTGCTGGACGCCTTCCGCGAGGCCTACCCCGACGTGGACGCCCGCGACGCGCTGTTCGACGTCGACGGCTCCATCTTCACCTGCTCGGGCGGCACGGCCGCGCTGGACCTGATGCTGGACCTGATCAGCCAGCACCACTCCCACGAGTTGGCGGTGAGCGTGTCGGAGCAGTTCATGCACCACGAGGTCCGGCAGGCGGACGTCACCCAGCGCATGCCCGCCGACCGCCGCGCGGGGACGCACAATCGCACGCTGGTGCGCGCGGTTGCAGTGATGGAGCAGAACATCGAAGCGCCCGTGAGCCTGGCGGAGGTGGCGGCGGCCTGCGAGCTAACCAAGCGTCAGCTGGACCGGCTGTTCGCCACGCACATGGGCAAGCCGCCCCTGCGCCACTATCTGGACATCCGGCTGGAGCGGGCGCGCCATCTGCTCAGCCAGACGGACATGCCGGTCTCCGAGATCGGCTTCGCCTGCGGCTTCGGCTCCTCGGCATATTTTTCCCGAGCCTACCGCCGGCGCTACGGCCGCCCGCCGCGGGCCGAGCGGTCGCAGGCCGCGTGAGCCCTCACAACGCCGGCATTACCGGCGCGGCGCGGTTTCCGCGGCCACTTGGAGTTGACCGTAGGTCCGCATGGCGTGGGCCCGCTGGCCGTGATTGGAGAGCTCTTCCTTCACGCTTTCCAGCTCGGCACGCAGCGTCTGATCGAGCTGCTCGTAGGCCGTGAGCACCCGCGCGATGCGCGGCCGGAGCTCCGCCATGCGCGCGGCATCGAGGCCCTCGGCCGCATCGGCGACCGCCTGGACCTGCGCGTCCAGCAGGCTCATGTCGACGGCTTCGCCCTCGCGCGCCCGGCGCTGCACCTCCGCGAGCGCCGAGGCGAGTTGGTCCAGCTCGTGTTCCAGATCCGCCGTCATTGCGCGCCGTCCGCGTCCGCCGTGTTCTCGTGGTCGGTGGCGTGTGCCGGCTCGATGACCCCGTAGGCGAGCAGCGTGGGAACCTGCGCTCGGTCGAAGCGCTCCAACAGCACGGTCAGGTGTTCGTGCGTCAAGTCGCAGGCCTGGATATCCTCGCCGTTGATGCGGGCCGTGCCCGACATTTGCGGCGCGACCGCCGCCACGGTGTCCAGCCTGGCGTCGCGCCCGTGCCGGAGCCACGCATCCAGGAACAGCACCTGGAACGCGCCAAGCCCGGTAACCCGGCCACCGCTCACCGGGCTCACCAGACCGCACGCGCGGTGCTCCTCGGCTGCTTCGCCAAGCAGGCGGCGATTGACGGGGTTGGGCATGGCAATCGCGTGCGGCGCCTCGGCCTCGGGATCCAGGTGTGTGGGCTGCAGCGAAAGCGTGAACTCCCCGGTGGCCAACACCCGGCGGACCGCCGGCACCAGCAGGTCGGGCGTAACCTGGGCCGCCACGTCCAGGTCGCCGATCCGGCGCGAGCTGACCCCCAGGGCGGCGAAGAGCTTGTCGTAGCCGCCGCCGCTCAGCTCGAAGCGCGTGTTGTCCACCCGCGTCAGATACCGCGGCATGCGCTCCGTCGGCCGGTTCGCCGTGACATGAAACACCTTGAACAGGAAATCGCTGGCACCGGCCTCGTCGCGCTGCCCGTCCTTCACCCACACGGCGCGGCGGTTGCCGTCGTTGCGGATGTAGTCGATGAGCAGTTCGCGCAGATCCGGATCCTCGACTTCACGCAGCAGGTTGGCTTGCTGGACCGGAACCGAAACCTCCAGCTCATTCAGCCGCGTGGCCGCGCGCCCCACGTAGCTCAACCCGATGCCCGCCATCTCGTTCGCCATTTCGGTGAAGAAGCGCGGGCGAAAGCCGCTGGCGAGCGCGTTGTGGGCGAAGTGATCCACAGTGTTCGTGGACGTCTTGCGGTTCTGGATGTAGTTGAGCGCCGCCTGCCGCGCCTGGGGATGGTTGCGCAGGTAGCCCATGCCGCCCTGGACCAGCTTTTCCAGGAGGTTGAGCGCGGTGTTCGCGCGCTCGCGGCTGTCCGCGCCCACCTCCGGCGGCACCAGCCCCTGGATCAGGTGCCACAGCGGCCACTGCGAGATCGTCCCCGGCAGCAGCGTGAACTCGACGTAGAACAAACCGCCGGGCTTGAGCGTCGCCCCGACCAGACTCCGCGCGGCCGCAAGCAGATCCTCCTCGAGCCAGGAGTAGATGCCGTTCATGCCGATGAAGTCGAAGGCCGGCAGCTCGGCCGGATCGACGTCGGCGAACGAGGCTTCCAGAAAGCGCACGTTCTCCAGCCCGGCCTCGCGCGCCACGCGCCGCGCGCGCTCGATGTGGCCGGGATTGAAGTCGATGCCGACGAACTCGGAATCCGGATAGATCGACGCCCAGGCGTTCAGCGTCGTGCCGTCGCCGCAGCCCAGATCCATGTAGGTGAAGGGCTGGCACGGGTCCGGCGGCACGAAGCCCTGGCTGGCCGCGGTGTAGGCAATGTTCACGGGGCTTTGCAGATGGATAACGCCGGAGCGGAAGGCGACGTCGCGGGCGTAATAACCGCTTGTCGTCGGTGCGCTGGCGGCGGCCTGCTGTTCCATGAGGCTTCGGTCCCGGCTCTTATTGTTCGGCGACGGCGTCTTCGGGTTGCGGCTGCGCGGCCTGCTCGGCTTCCCTGGCTTCCAGCTTGGCGATCGCATCCGCGACCTCGGGGTCGTCGGGCGCGCAATCACCGAGCGCCCGGAACAGCTCGCCCAGGTACGGCGCGTACGGCTTCCACTTCTTCATCGACTTGGTGTAGATGGGCTGGCGCACCTGCGCGAGCGAGGCGGTCTTCACCGCGCGCTCCTTCTGGTGGAACTGCAGGCAGTTGTCGTCCCAGTCCAGGCCGATGTGGTCCACCAGCTCGCGGCTGACACGCTCCTGGTCCTGAACCAGCTCCTCGTACTGCACCTCGTAGAGCTGCTCGCTGGGCACGACCTGCCGCCAGTGCGCCATGTAGGCGCGGTATTGGCGGTAATGATGGCCCAGATCCGACAGCTCCAGGCTGTAGGGGTGCGGCGCCGCGAAGTTCTGCCGGAAGCAGGACAGGCACACGTCCACCGGATCGCGCATGCAGTGGATGATGCGCGCGTTCGGGAAGAGGATCGCGATCAGCCCCACGAGCGTGAAGTTGTGGGGCATCTTGTCGGTCACGCGCGGCTTCTCGGCGTCGAACTCGTCCAGGTATTCAAGGTACTGGCGCGCCATCGCCGCGAATTCGTCAGCCTTCGCCTCCGGCACCCACAGCGGGTAGTTGCGCTGCTCCTGGGCCCCACGCGGCGTGTGGCGTTGCGTGGCAGCACTCACGAGCTGCGTCATCTTGGCCAGCTCGCCCGCCCCGCACACGTCCGGGTGGCTGGAGAGGATCTGCTCCACGAGCGTGGTGCCGGAACGCGGCATCCCGAGGATGAACACGGGCCGCTCGGACGGATTGCCGTACGCCGCCTGCATCTCGCGGATATAGTCGGCCGTGAAGATCTCCCGGTTCTCGGCGACCACGCGCTCCGTCTGCTCGCGGCTGTAGACGGCGCCTTTCTTCTTCCACTGGATCTGGTTGAGGCCGTTCGCCGCCTTGTAATAGAAGATGGCGCGCTCGGGCGCCTTCACCTTGTCGAAGAGGTTGCCGAGTGTGTAGTTGTAAATCGCCAGCTCGCCAATCGTGATGTTCTCGTGGCTTTCCAGGCGCGCGAGCACCGTGGCGATGTCATCCTCTTCGGTGATGTCTTTCTGCATGTTGTAGAACTGCATCACCGGACCGGGCGCCTTGGGCATGCAGGCCATGGCCTTTTGAATGTAGTCGCGCGCCGCCTCGAAGTCGCCCTCGATCTGGGCGATGGAACTGAGCTGGCCGTAGGCAGGGCCGAAGTTCGGATTGATCTCCAGCGCTTCGCGGCACAACGCCTTCTGACGCTCGGTGTCGCTGTCCACCCAGCCGACGAGGTTGGCGAGCTGAACGCGATACTGGGGAGCCTGCGGCGCCTGCTCCACGCAGTATTCCATAAACCGCACCGCCCAGCGGTAGCGGCGCAGGGCGGACAACGCATGCGCCATCGCGCTGTTGGCCAGCACGGACTCGCGATCCGCACGCAGCGCCCGCCGTGCCGCGTGAAAGGCTTCGGCGTAGCGCTCCGTCGCGAACAGCGCCTGAACCATGTTCGTCAGGCACTGCACCTCGTCGCCGTGCCGCTCGGCTGCGTCCTCGAGCACGGCGACGGAGGCGTGGGGACGCTTGCGCTGAAACAGGAACGCGGCGGTCGTGCGCGCAACGGTCAACCCGTCCTTCTCCCAGGCGTCGGCCTGGTGCAGCACCTCCAGCCCGTCCTGCCAGCGGTCGTCCTCGATCAGCATCGAGGCGAAGTCGGCCCAAACCCGCAGGTTGTCCGGCTTGATCCAGATCGCCTTGGTATAGTGCGAGGCCGCGTTGACGACGTCCCCGTTCTCCCGCAGCAGGTTGGCCATGTTGACGTGGGCCGCGGCGTTTTCGGGGTCGAGCTCCAGCGCCCGCTTCAACTCGCGACCCGCCTTGTCGGGCTTGCCCGCTGACCGGTACACGGCCGCGAGGTTCGTGCGATATTCCAGCTTCGCCGGATTGGCCCGGATCGCGCTGCGGATCTTGGCGACGGCGCTGTCATATTGCTTGCGCTGCCACGCGACCAGCCCCAGAAGGTGCATCGTGTCGCCGTCGCGCGGCCAGCGCTTCCTGGCCGAGGCGAGCAGCTGATCCGCTCGGTCCAATTGACCGGCGTTGTAGGCGCGCAACGCCGCCCCCAGCAGCCGCTGGTGCTGCGTTTCCGCGTCCTGCTGATTGGCGCGAAACACCGGGGAATCCGCAGACGCGGCGCCTTGTTGCGGCGGCCGCGAGTCCTGCCGGAACACAGGGCTGGTCTGCTCGGCCATGGCGCACGATCCTTCTTTCAGCCCGAACTGCTGACCGCAGTCTCACGCAAAAAGCTTGCCAAAAGCTTACCCGGAAGACCTTGCCGCACGGGCGGCCATTTTTGCCCACCCCGCCCGACACTGCGCCCGCCGCCCATCCGCGCACGCTTCGCATTGCGCTTGCATGCACACTCGCCGACATTGGTCTCGACGTAGCGCGGCCAACACGAACGCGGGGTGAAACCACACATGGCGGATCAGCAAGCAGCGGCGTCGGTCAAGCAGCGCAACATCCAACAGCAACTCGACCCCAGCCGGGATTTCGCCGAACCGGGCACACCCGTGAAACGCTACGTGATCTGCTGCACGCACCGCTCCGGCAGCAACCTCTTGAGCGAGGCGCTCTACCGCACCAGCGTCGCGGGCGACCCCATGGAGTACCTGAACCGCGGCTTCCTGCAGGAATACGCCAAGGATCGCGGCTCGTGGAACTTCACCTTCGCCGACCTGATGAGCGACATGCAGGCGCGGCGCACCTCACCCAACGGCGTGTTCGGGCTGAACGTGAAATACGATCAGATGCAGACCATGTTCCGCCGCGTGCCCAACCCGTTCACGCAATTCCTGAAGCAGGCCGATCACGTCGTGTTTCTGTACCGCCAGGACCGGCTGCAGCAGGCGATCTCGACCTGGAAGGGGCAGCAGCGCGACACCTTCAACGTCTACGCGGACGAAGCCGAAACAGCCCCCACGGCCGACGACGATCTAACGTTCGACGGCCCCGCCATCGCCCAGCGCCTGCACCGGGTTCTGGCCATGGAACAGCAATGGCGGGCGCTGTTCGACAGCCTCGGCATCGCGGTTCAACCGCTGACCTACGAAACGCTCACCGCCGACTATGACGCCACGGTGCGCCACATGCTTTCGCAGCTCGGCGTGGATGCGGGCGCGGCCGCGGTTCCGGACCCGCCAACCGTGAAGATGCGCAGCGAGACGGACGCGCGCCTGCGCGAGCAATTCCTCGCCCACATCGGCGCCGGCTGAACCGGCCGACACGCCCCACCCCGTCATTGCCGGCCCTTTTCGTCATTGCCCGCTAGCTGGCCTCCGGCCAGCGACTGCGTGTCCAACCGGGCAATCTGACCCATCGCGTTACCCCCGAGATCACCGGGAAACCCGCACCGGGCGGGATCACCGCGTCCAGCGCGGTGATGACCATAGGGGAAAAGCCGAAACGCTGCGCGCAGCCCCCTCTTGCGTCACCCCTGGCACGGGTGTTGCTATCCCAGTGCGTGCCTCGCCGGCTGCAAGAACGGCGGCCGGAACGCGGGGACAGGACGGCCCCGCGAGGCAAGATGCACCCACGGACATCCAAGTAGGAGGAAACCATGTCCCTCAGCATCGTCTCCAACGCCCCGGCGGCCCAGGCGAACCAGCAGCTCAACCGCCTGAGCGACAGCCTGCAGAACCAGTCGGAGGTGCTGTCCTCCGGCCTGCGCGTCAACGAGGCGCAGGACGACGTCGCCTCCTCCGCCATTTCCTCGCGCCTGGAGGCCGAGGTCTCGGGCCTGGAGCAGGCCAACCGCAACGCCGAGCAGGCGGGTTCCCTGCTGCAGATCGCGGACGGCGCCTTCTCCAACACGGAAAGCCTGCTGCAGCGCGGCCAGCAGCTCGCCGTCCAGGCCGGCTCGGACAACATCTCCGATCCCCAGCGGGAGTTCCTGGATTCCGAGTTCCAGGCGATTCAGGACGAAATCAACCGCCTGGCCGAGGACACCACCTTCTCCGGCAGCCAGCTGGTGAGCGGCAACATTAATGCCACCAACACGAGCGGTGGCACTGTGGTCGGCACCGGTGCCTTCGGTGCCATGGGCGTCACCTTCTCCGGCTCCGATCAGGCCAATCCGACGTTCATGATCAGCTCCGCAATGATCACCGCCAACGCGACCGGGACGTCGCTCACCGGCATCAGCGGCGGCACCGGCACGCTGGCCATGCTGAGTTTCATGGTGACTGGCGTCACCACGGCCGACGGCAACACGACCAACTTCTCCGGCATGCTGACCAACGTGATGGTCCAGGCGGACACGGCCACACCGGCCAACGTGCAGCTGACGATGGCCCAAACCATCATCGCCGGGCCCACCGGCCAGGATGGCATGGGATCGTTCTCCGTGATGCTCGGCACGGGCACGACCATCGCCATGACCGACCTGTCAAGCGCTACGACCGGTGTCGACACCTTGACGGGTGCGACCTTCACGGGGTCGGACACCACGATGCTCAACTTCGCGGTCGGCACGGGGACGGATGCCAACGCCGACCAGATCGAGGTCACGATCGGCTCGATCGACACGCGGTCGCTCGGCATCGACGGGACGAGCCTCGACACCCGGACGAACGCCGAGCAGGCCAACCAGGCCATCGACAACGCGCTGCAAACGCTCAACCAGCGGCGCTCCGAGGTGGCGGCCAGCCAGAACCGCCTGGACGCGGCGCAGGACAACATCTCCTCCGCCATCAACAACCAGAGCGCGGCGAACTCCTCGCTGATCGAGGCCAACGTCGCCCAGGCCAGCACCGAGTTCTCCCAGACCCAGGTGCGCTTCCAGGCGGCGTCCTCGACGCTTACCCAGGCGCAGCAGCTGCCGCAGAACCTGCTGGGTCTCTTCCAGTAAGCCTCGCCTAAAGACAGATGGCCTTTGGGGGCGGATGGCGTGGCCATCCGCCCCTTTTTTCGCCTGAAGAAGGGAGCAGGATATGAACGCAAACTCGGGCCAAGAGGCATTCAATACGCCAAACAAAAACTACAATGACTTGATGACCATCGATGATGTCTTCACGCCCAACGAGTGCGACCATATTATTTCACTCGGCTACGAAAATATTTCGTCTTCCGGCGAAACCAGAGGTGGAAAGTCAGGTATACGGGACTGTTTTGTTGGCGCATTTCCATTCGACGCCGAAACGAAGTATATTTACAATCGAATTCTAAAAGTTGCGAAAAATGTCAACAATCGCTTTTTGGGATTTGACATTCGTGGCATATACAATGCCCAATATATCGAATATAGCCACGAAGGCGCGAAATATGACTGGCACACGGACCATGGACCGGGTCAAAACAGTCTACGCAAGCTGAGCATCGTCATTCAACTCTCGGAGCCCGACGACTATCAGGGTGGGGATCTGGAAGTTTGGTACGGCCCACAACCGAAATCCGCGACCCGCAAGCGTGGGTCCGCGATCATATTTCCGTCCTTCGTTCTTCATCGCGTTACGCCGGTTGATCGCGGTATCCGTCGAAGTCTCGTTACGTGGGTTCTCGGGCCTCCGTGGCGGTAGGCGCCCCCTTTTCGTCATTGTCCCCCAAGCCGTCATTGCCCGCGAAAGCGGGCAATCTGACCCATCAAGGTCACCCCCGATGTCGCCGGGAAACCCGAACCGGGCGAGATCACCGCGTCCAGCGCGGTGATGACCATGGGGGAGAACGCGATAGCCAAAGCGCCCCCACCCGTCATTGCCTCCCCCGACCGGGCAATCTCGCCCACCCATGCCACCGGACACCGATCCGGTGGTCGGTCACCCCCGATGTCACCGGGAAACCCGCACCGGTTCGAAACCAGACCGGCACGCGGCTTGCAAATCAACCTGAGAGAAAGTTACGATGTCTTAACCTTGCAGCGTGCGTCCGCGCCAGCGCACCCTGCCCCTGAACGATTCCCGGCTCATCTGGCGCAGCGGTGGAGTGGCAGCCATGACACCCTTGACAGACGTGCTTTCCCAGGCCCCGCGCGCCGACAGTCAACAGGCCGGCGCGGCCATCAACGACAACCGCGCGGCAAATTCAACCGTCTCGGGCGAACGGCTCCGGGCCGATTTTGCCGAGCGGTCCAGCCGCGGTGACCGCGACCGCTTGGCACGTGAATTGCTTGCAGACCGGGAGCAAGTCGGGGACGACGGCCCCCGGCAGACGTCGGTCACGACGAGGCACGACGACCTGCTGAACACCCTGACTTTCGAGCTGCGCGATGCGGACACGGACGAACTGCTTCGCCAGGTTCCCCCGGAGGAGATGGTTGAGGCCGCGCGCGTCAACCGGGTTCTCGGGATCGTCGTCAATCAACGCGTCTGAGCGCACCCCGGTCGTCCGACCGGGAGCGCCGGCCGCCCACGTCTAGGTAGGACGGAGGTGGCACGATGAGCGACAGTCTCTTCGGCCTCGGCAATCTCATCACCGACAGCGGCCGCGCGCGGTTTTCCGGACCGTCGACCGGCATCCCCACACAGGATCTCGTCGACTCCCTCGTCGAGCCGCAGCAGCAGCGCATCGACCGCATCGAAACACAGGTCGAGGACAACAATTTCAAAATCGATGCGCTGGAAAACCTGCGCAGCCGGTTCGAGGAGCTGCGTTCGGCGGCGGGCCGTTTGAACGGCAGGCGCACGATCGCGGGCTCCAACAGCGCGTTCGCCGAAAAGGCGCTGGGCAACGCCACCACCAGCCGCTTCGACAACCAGCAGCCGTCCGAAGCCGCGGACATCATCGGTGCGCAGCTGACCAATCAAGCCCAGGTGCGCGACCACCAGATCGAGGTGCTTCAGCGCGCCGAGGCGGAACAGCTCGGCAGCAGCATCTTCTCCCGCGCCGACGAAGCGCTCGCGGACGGCGATGACGCCGAGGTCAGCGACGGCAGCTTCAACGGCGCCTTCACGATCGGCACGCAGACGCTGACCTCCACGTCGGTCGGCGACCCGACCGACACGCTGGCCAATCAGAACCTCGCGAGCGGCACGCTCGATCTGACGGTCAACGGCACCACCCGCAGTTTCGATACCTCTACCGCGTCCCTCAACGACGTGGCCGCAGACATCGACGGCAACGTTGCCAATGTCTCGGCACAGGTGAACGGGGACAACCAGTTGGAGCTGTCATCGGACAACGGCGATCCGATCACGCTCTCGGACGGCGGCAGCGAGTTCCTGGAAAACACGGACCTCCAGGGCGCCAGCACGATTTCGACGGCCGACAGCGACTCGCTCAACGACGTCCGCGACAAGATCAACAGCGCCGATGCCGGTGTTACGGCCAGCGTCGTCAACATCTCCGACACGGAAAAGCAGCTCGTCCTGGCCGCCGAGGACACGGGCACGGACAACCGGATCGCGCTGGCGGACACGACCAACAACCCGCTCGAAGATCTCGGTGTCCTCGACGGGAGCGGCAACAAACAAAGCGTCATTCAGGACGCCCAGAACGCCCGCTTCACCGCCGACAACGTGAAAGAGCAGACCACCGCGCAGTCGGAACGGGTCAACGATACCTCGCAGTCGCTCCTGAACCTCGGCCTCGTCGAGGAGAACTCGAACTTCACCTTGTCGGTGACCAACAACGACGGAACCACCGACATCGAGGTGCCTGATGGAAGCGGCAGCATCGATGTCGATGCGACCAGTCTTGAAGACCTCGCAACAGCGATCAACGATCAGACGCCGGCTTCGATCACGGCCGGAACCGTAGACACCAACGGCGACGGTCAGAACGACTCGCTGGAGGTCAATTCCTCCAACGGCAGCCTTTCCTTCAGCGATGGTGGAAGCACCTTTCTGGAGAACACGAATCTCGACGACGAAATCTTCGAGCGTCAAAGCAACACCGTGGACGACGTCTTCCAAGGTGTGACGCTCAACATCCGCCAGGCGGAAGACGGCACCACGGTCAACCTGCCCGTCGAGCGCGATCTCGCTGCCGCGCGGGAAGACATCCAGAGCTTCGTGGACGCCTTCAACTCCGTCCAGCGTTTCGTCAACGCACAGCGCCAGGAGGTGCAGCTCGAAGGGCAATCCGAGGACACCGTCGGCGCTCTGGCCGACGAACGGGTGTTGGACAGCATCCAGCAACGCCTCAACCAGATCAGCTCCGGGGTTGGCCGCAACGTGGACGGCGAATTCAGCACCCTGCGCTCGATTGGCATTCAGGAGCTTCAGGACGACGAAATTGCCGACCCGCTCAACCGGGGCACGCTGACTGTTCGCGACAGCCTGGACGAGAACGACCCGGCCGTGCTGCTTGACACGGCGCTGAGCCAGAACTTTGAGGACGTGCGCAACCTCTTCCAGTTCGATTTCCGGACGAGCAACCCGTCCGCTCAGCTCCTGAACTTCACCGGCAACACGGGCGCGGTCGAAAATTTCGATCTGAATGTGAGCACCGACGGGAACGGCACCATCACGGACGCCGATCTGAACGGCGACGCCAGCTTGGTGGAGATCGCCTCGGACAACTCGGTTCGGGTCACGGACGGCGAAGCACAGGGCCTGTCGGTCTTCTTCAACGAGCCGAACGTCACGAACGAAACCATCAATTTCGACACCGGCGTCGGCATCGGCGCCCAGACCTTCTTCACCGCCCAAAACGCGGCGAGTGAGCGCGACAGCGGGCTGATCCAGAGCACGATCGACAGCCTGGAAAGCCAGAACGAAAACCGGAACGAGCGTCTCGACCGGCTCGAGCGGCAGCTTGATGATCGGCGAGAAACGCTGATCCAGCGCTTCAGCGAGCTGGAAGGCAACATCGCCCAGCTCGGCCAGCAGCAGCAGATCCTGCAGGCCCGCCTCGGCGGTGGCAACTGATCGGGACGGCACGCTGAACCACGTCAACGGGAGCACGTGCGATGTACACCAACGTCGCCCAGACCTACGCCGCCAATCAGGCACAGGGCATGTCGAAGGCCAAGCAGGTCGCGCTGGTCCTCGACCGGGCGATCGCTTCCCTGCGCGACGCCGTGGATGCGATCGAGGCGAACGAAATCGAACGCCGACTGAACAGCGTGCGCTTGGCCCGGAACATCGTGCTCACGCTCAAGGGCGGGCTCGACTTCAACCAGGATGCCGAGTTGGCCCGCAACCTGAACACCGTCTACATGACGTGCCTGGATCGCATGACGTCGATCAACACGAAGAACGACCCGCAGTATGCGCACGAGGTCATCGACCTCCTCAAGCCGTTGCGGGACGCGTGGCACGAGGCTGCCGACCAGCTGCAAAGCGAGGAGAACGGCGCCTCCCAGCCGGCCGCGACCTCCGCCCCGCAGGGCGAGCAGCCGCCGGCCGGCGGGCTGAACCTGGCGACGTAAAGGGCGCCGCGGCCGGTGTCCGTGTCACACCGGCCGCCCCGTGCCGGCCGACCGGTTTAGCCCTGGGCCGGCTCGGCCCCGTACCCATAAAACCGCGCCCACGGCGCCAGCTGCTCATGCACGGGGGCGAGGTGGTCGGCGTACCGCGCCCACCGGCCGCTCGCGCGGGTGTGGACCGGCTGCGTCACCTCCAGGTAGCTCGGCGTTGAAATGCGGCCGCGCTCCCCGGCCGCGCTCGCGTGCTCGCGCAGGCGCTCATCCCAGCCCACGCCGAGGAAATCCAGCAGCGCGGCAACGGTATCCTCGAAGGACTCCACAAGGTCCTCGTAGCGCACGGTCGTCACCGGCAGGTCAAGCACCTCGCGGTACTGCTCCCACAGCCGCATGACGCGGTCGTAAAAGGCGGCCGAGGTGCGCAGATCCAGGAAGTTCGCCATCGCGCCGTTGGGCGCGAAGTCGTTCATGTAGGCGCTCAGCACGCAGTCGAAGGGATGGCGCAGCATGAAAACGACGCGCGCGGTGGGGAAAAGCCGCTGGATCAGCCCCGCGTCCGCCATGTTGAGCGGCAGCTTGTCCACGACCAGCGCGCCGTCGCTGCTGGGCGGCGCCTCGCCGCGCTGCTCGACGAAGTGCGCGTCCAGCTCGGCGAAGTAGACCTCGCGCAGATAGGCGACCGTCTCGTCGTCCAGCTCCGCCAGCGCGTCGGGATAGCCGCCGTCCAGCTCGTCGACGGCGAGCGCCGCCGCGTTCAGCGCCTGGGTTTCGTCCGCCGCGTAAATGTCGGGATGCGCGTCGAGCACGGTGTCCAGCAGCGTCGTGCCGGAGCGCGGAAAGCCCACGAGGAACACCGGATCGGCGCGACCGTCGTCCGCGGTGGCCTCGCTCCAGCTTGCCACCCAGTCGCGCGTGAAGCGCGCGGCGCAGGCGTCCATCCGCGCCAGGAACGGCTTCTCCGACACCCCGCGCGCCTGATAGCGCCCGGCGGCGAGCCGGTTCCCGGCGTCCGCGTGGGCCATGGCCGCATCCGCGTCGTGCAGCCGGTCGCAAATGCCGGCCAGCGCGAAGGCCCGCGCCTCCATAAAGCGCGGGTTGTCGCTCTCGATGCCTTCCAGCCGTTCACGCGCCTCGGCGTCGCGGCCGTCGCGGCGGGCCAGGCGCGCATCCCCCAGCGCGACCCAGGGATCGCCCTCGCCCAGATGCTCGCGCGCGGACGCCAGCGCCTCGCGCAGCTCGTCCAGCCGGTTGCCCTTCTCCAGCACCTCCAGCAGCCCACTGTTGGCGGCGACCGAGCTGGCGTCGTGGCGCAGCGCCGCCCGATGGGCGGCCTCGGCCTCGCCGGGAAAGCCGCGCTCGTTGAGCACGGAGCCCAGGTTCGCCAGCGCGGCGACGAAGCCGGGCCGCTGCGCGACGGCGGTGCGATAGGCCGCCTGGGCGTCGGCCAACTGGCCGTCGCCGTGCAGCGCGCGGCCGAGGTTGTAGTGCAGCAACGCCGATTCAGGCTGGATGTTCAACGCGCGCCGGAAGGTCGCGACCGCGTCCTCGCTGCGGCCCAGGGCGTGCAGCGCGTTGCCGAGGTTGTTGAGCGTTTCCAGGTCGTTGGGCTCGCGCGACAGGGCGGCGTTGTAGGCCTCGACGGCGGCCTCGGTCTGCCCGCTCGCCGCGCGCACGGCGCCCAGCACGGCCCAGCCGCCGGCCTCCGCGGGCCAGCGGTCCGCGATCTCGCGCGCCTTGGCTTCCGCCGCGCCCAGGTCGCCGGCGCGGTAGGCGTCGATCGCGGTGTCGAGTTCCGCCTGAAGGTCGTCGCCCGCGCGGGTGGCGAGCCCACTCGCCCGCCGCAGGAGTTCGTTCAGCCGCTCGTCGTCCGGGCTGAAGCGCTCCAGCGCATCTTCCATCGCCGTTTCCGCCGCGCGCGCCCGGCCGGCGGCCAGCAGCACCTCGCCGTAGGCGAGCCAGCACGGCTTGGCCTCCGGCTTGTGCTCCACGGCGCTGGACAGATGGTTCACGGCGCCGTCCTGATCGCCCTGCTGGAACAGCAGGATGCCGTAGTTGTAGTGCGCCTCGCCGTTTTCGGGCTGCGCGTCCAGCACGGCCCGGTACAGCTCCGCCGCCTCGTCCAGCCGCCCGTCGCCGTGCGCCGCGACCGCCGCCTGCCACGTCTCGGCCCCGCCTGCCTGCGCCTCGTCGCTCATCGTGCCCTCGCAAACCACTGAGCGCGGAACCTATCAAAAAGAGTCAGCGACGCGCCAACCAAGCCTGCGCTCAGCGGGTATCTCCCGCCAGAAAGGCGCGGTAGGTGTCCGCCAGGCCCGCCTCCAGCTCGATCCCCGGCGCCCAGCCGAGCGCCTGGAGCCGCGAGACATCCAGGCGCTTGCGCGGCATCCCGTCCGGCTTGCTCGTATCGAAGCACAGCTCGCCTTCGAAGCCCGTCACCCGCGCGATCGCCCGCGCCAGCTCGGCGATCGGCAGGTCGGCGCCCGTGCCGACGTTGACGGGCCGCGCGCCGTCGGCGTGCGTGAGGACGGTCACGAGCGCGTCGGCACAGTCGTCCACGTGCAGGAACTCGCGGCGCGGCGTGCCCGAGCCCCAGACGGTCACGGCCCGCGCGCCTGCCTGCTTGGCGCGGTGAAAGCGCTGGAGCAGCGCCGGGACCACGTGGCTGTCCGTCTCGTCGAAGGTGTCGCCGGGGCCGTAGAGGTTCGTCGGAATCGCGGTGAGGAAGTCGCAGCCGTGCTCGCGGCGGCAGGTTTCCGCCAGCTTCCAGCCCGCGAGCTTCGCCGTGGCGTAGCCGTCGTTCGTCGGCTCCGGCGCGCCGGTCATGAGCGCGGCCTCGCTGAGCGGCTGCGCCGCCTCGCGCGGGTACATGCACGACGAGCCCAGGAACAGCAGGCGCTCGACGCCGTAGACGCGCGCCGCGTCGATCACGCTCGTGGCGATCGCGAGGTTGTCGTGCAGGAAGGTGGCGGGCCGGCGCTGGTTGGCGGCGATCCCACCGACCCTGGCGGCGGCCAGCACCACGGCGTCGGGCCGCGCGCGGACGAACCAGCGCTCGACCGCCTCGGGCCGGCGCAGGTCCACGCTTTCGCGGGGCGCCGTCACCACCTCGCACGGCTCATGCGCCAGCCGGCGGACCAGGGCGCGGCCGACCATGCCGCGGTGCCCGGCGACGAAGACCCGCTTGCCCTCCAGCGGGTAGCGCGGATCGGTCATGCCGGGATGCCGGGCGAGACGACGGTTTCGACCGGGGGCCGCACGGCAGCGAGATCGGCGCGCACCATCTCCGCGACCAGCTCGGCGAAGGACGTTCGCGGCGCCCAGCCCAGCACGCGCCGCGCCTTGCCGGCGTCGCCGCGCATGCCCTGGGTTTCGCGCGGCCGGAAGAGCGCCGGATCGACCGCCACCAGCACCCGCCCGCTGCGCGGCTCCACGCCGACCTCCTCGACGCCCTCGCCTTCCCAGCGTACCGTCAGCCCCGCCACGTCGAACGCGTGCGCGACGAAGCTGCGAACCGAATGGCTTTCGCCGGTTGCGAGCACGTAGTCGTCCGGCACCGCCTGCTGGAGCATGGACCACATGCCCGCCACAACGTCGCGGGCGTGCGCCCAGTCGCGGCCGGCATCCAGGTTGCCCAGCCGCAGCACCTCGCGCTCACCGTCGGCGATGCGGGCGACGGCGCGCGTGATCTTGCGCGTGACGAAGCTGTCGCCGCGCAAGGGACTTTCGTGGTTGAACGCGATGCCGTTGCTGAGATGGAGACCGTAGGCCTCGCGGTAGGTCACGCCCATCCAGTAGGCGCAGACCTTGGCCGCACCGTAGGGGCTGCACGGACGGAAGCGCGTGGCCTCGTCCTGCGGCGGCGGCGAGGCGCCGAACAGCTCGCTGGTCGAGGCCTGGTAGATGCGGCAGCGATCCGTCAGCCCGATGGTGCGCACCGCCTCCAGCAGGCGCACCACGCCGAGCGCGTCGGTGTTCGCCGTGTCCTCCGGCGCGTCGAAGCTGACGGCGACGTGGCTCTGGGCGGCGAGGTTGTAGATCTCGTCCGGCTGCACCTCGGCGAGCACGCGCATCAGCGAGGCGGTGTCCGTCATGTCGCCGTGGTGCAGGACGTAGCGCCGCTCGCGCCCCGGCGAGCCGTCCACCAGGTGAGCCACCCGGCCCAGGTTGGAGCCCGACGTGCGGCGCACGAAGGCGTGCACGGCATAGCCCTGGGCCAGCAACAGCTCGGCCAGGAACGCGCCGTCCTGCCCCGTCGCGCCCGTGATCAGCGCGCGTTTGCGTCGCGGTCGGTGGATCATGCCGCTCCGGTTGTGTCTCTACACCCAGAAAGAGCATACACGCCATCGTATGCGTGCGCCAAGGCGGCTGCACGCGTCGGCGGCGGGCGCACCGCCGGCGCGGCTTTGGCAAATCGGGCAAAGGGATCGAAGGGGTCTTCGTTCGTCCGGATAAGTCGCGTTCGGGTACCGCTTCCTCGTCTTCGGGAGTATCCGCCGGTTTTGCTGCTGCATCCGGCATGAGCCGCTTCTAGAGTCGGCGACGAACCCGCTGCGCCAGGGAGTGCCGCGATGACAACCACAGGCCTCGACACCTTCGACACGACAATCCAGGAAACCAACATTTGGCTGAAACAGCTGATGACGGAGCTGGAAAGCGACGACCGGCGCGAGGCCTACCATTCGCTGCGCGCGAGCTTTCACGTGCTCCGCGACCGTCTGCCGCCCGAGAACGCCGTCCACTTCGGCCAGCAGTTGCCGATGCTGCTGCGCGGGCTGTTCTACGAGAACTGGCACATCGCCGGCACGCCGACCACGGAGCGCCACATCGCCGAGTTCGTGAACCGCACGGGCGAGGAACTGCCGCGCACCTCGGGCCTGGAACCGGAGGCGGCCCTGCGCGCCAGCTTCGCGGTGATGTGGGACCGCATGGACGAAGGCGAGATCCACAAGACGATCCGAACCCTGCCCGCTGGGCTGCGCGATCTCTGGCCCCGCGACGCGCGCGAGGACTGATTCACTCCGTCCGTTTCACTGTTCCCGGGAACCGGCAATGGCCGACGACGACCTGCCCATCGAGATCAGCTTCCAGAACATGGAACCGTCGGACTTTATCCGGCGCAATGTGATGGAGAAGGCGAACAAGCTGCAGCGCTTCGCCGACCGCATCGTGGGCGTGCGCGTGGTGATCGACGCGCCGCACCGCCACCACCACAAAGGCAAGACCTACGACGTCCGCATCGACATCTCGATCCCTGGCGAGGACGTGCGGGTCACGCACCAGGGCCCGAAGGACCAGGCGCACGAGGACGTCTACGTCGCCATCCGCGACGCCTTCGACGCCGCCGTGCGGCGGCTGGAGGACGCGGTGCGCAAGGCGGACCCCCACCGGGTCAAGACGCACGACGAACCGCTCACCGGCACGATCCGCAGCCTGTTCGACCACTACGGCTTCATCGACACCAGCGACGGGCGCGAGATCTACTTCCACCGCAACAGCGTTGCGGAAGGCGATTTCGACGAGCTGAGCAGCGGCGACCGCGTGCGCCTCGTGGTGGCCTACGACGAGAGCCCGCACGGGCCGCAGGCCAGTACGGTCGTGCCGCTCAGCCCGCACGGTCGCGCGTAACGGCGAGAGCGCGATGAGAACACGCAGGACCATCTCGCGAACCGCATCGCGCTCGATCTCTTTCGTTTGCGGGCATGACTCAGCGCCCGCATCGTTGCGATCCGGCCTCATCGTGCTCTGACGGATGCCGCACCAGCCCCAGGCGCTCGCGGCGGTGGAAGCGCGCGAGCAACAACCCCGCCACCGCCGCCAGCCCGGCCGCGAGGCCGAGCCAGACCCCCACCGGCCCCAGGGCGAGCGGAAACGCCAGCGCCCAGGCCGCCAGGATGCCGACGCCCCAGTAGCCCGTCAGTGCGATCGCAAACGGCACGCGCACGTCCGACAGCCCGCGCAGCACGTTCTGGCCCACCACCTGCGCGCCGTCGACGAGCTGGAAGCCGGCGGCGACCAGCAGCAGCATGCGCGCGACCTCGACCACGGCCGCGTTGGCCGGGTCCGCCGGATCGCGGAACAGCCCGATGAGTGCGTCGGGCGCGCTCAGCAACACCACCGACGCCGCCGCCATCACGATCCCCGCGAGGGCGAAGGCCGTCCAGCCCGCGCGGCGCACGCCCTGCGGGTCGCGGGCGCCCTGGGCGAGGCCCACGCGCACGGTGGCCGCGAGGCCGATCCCCAGCGGCACCATGAAGGTCGTCGCCGCCACCTGGATGGCGATGCCGTGGGCGGCGAGCGGCACCTCGCCCATCGTCCCCATCATCAGCGTCGCGGCGGTGAAGATCCCCACCTCGCACAGCAGCGTGGCGGCGATGGGAAAGCCCATGCGGGCGATGGCGGCGAAACGCGCCCAGTCCGGTGCCAACAGGCGGTCGAGGATGCGGTAGGCGCGCAGCCGCGGCACCCGCAGCACCACGGCCAGCAGCGCCAGCGCCATCGCGGTGTTCACCAGGGCGGACGCGATGCCCGCCCCCGTCACGCCGTAGGCCGGCACGCCCAGCGCGCCGAAGATGAAGACGCGGTTGAGCAGCACGTTGACGCCCACCCCGCCCCACATCACCAGCAGCGCCAGGCCGGGCCGCGAAAGCGCCGACACCAGCGAGCGCAGCACCATGAACACGGCCGCGCCGGGCAGGCCCCAGCGGGCGGCCCCCATATAGCCGCTCGCGGCCTCCGCCGTCGCCGGGTTCTGGCCGAGCAGGGCGAGCATCCAGGGCGTCAGCGACAACAGCGCGATCAGCGGCAGCGCCACGGCAAACGCCATCCACAGGCCCTGGCGCACGGTGCGCCGCACGCCCTCAAGATCGCCGGCGCCTTCCGCCTGAGCGGTGAGCGGCTGCACCGCCTGCACCACGCCGATCGCGAACAGCAGGAAGAAGATGAAGACGTCCGCCCCCAGCGTGCCCGCCGCGAGCGCGGCCGTGTCCACGCGGGCGAGCATCAGCACGTCGGTGACGTGGATCGCGATCTCGCCCAGTTGCGTCGCCACGATGGGCCCGGCCAGCGCGGCTGTCGCGCGCAGTTCGCGCAGCCAGGGCACGAGCGGGCCGGTTGTCGGCACGGGCACCAGGGAGTCGCGTGGCGGCATGGCACCTGCGGCGTGGACACGGCTTCGACGGCGGCGCCCATATCACAGGTCAGTCGCGCGGTCGCCCGTCACGCCCGCGCGATCCCCGCACCCCCGGAGAACGCCATGACACGCACCGTGGCCGTGATCGGCCTCAACGCCTTCAACCGCGCCAAGCTGGAGGCGCTGCGCGGCGCCGAGGCAATCACCTTCCACGGCATTCTCGACCCGGACGAGCTGGTCTACGACGTGGCGGGGTTCGACCTGGCGGCCGCGCTCGCGAAGGCGGAGACCGAGATCCGGGCCATCGACGGCGGGGTGGACGCCATCGTCGGCTACATGGACTTCCCGGTGTCGACGATGCTGCCGCTTCTGTGCGCACGCTTCGGCACGCGCACGCCGACCCTGGAAAGCCTGCTGATGTGCGAGCACAAGTACTGGAGCCGGCTCGTTCAGCGCGAGGTCATCCCCGACAACGTCCCGGCCTTCACGGCCTTCGATCCCTTCGACCCGGAGGCGCTGGGCCGCATCGGCGCCGCCGGCATCGGCTTTCCCTTCTTCGTCAAGCCGATCAAGTCCTCGGGCGCACGGCTGGGCTTCCGCATCGACACGCCCGAGGATTTTGCCGCCGCCGCGGAGCGGCTGCGCGCCGAAAACGAAGTGGTCTCGGCGCCCTTCAACCGCATCCTCGATCACGCCGAGCTGCCGGACGCGGTGCGACGCGTGAACGGCCATCACTGCCTGGCGGAATCCATCATCGGCGGCCACCAATGCACGGTGGAGGGCTACGTCCACGACGGCGAGGTGACGGTCTACGGCATCGTGGATTCCGTGCGCTATCCCCACGTCATCAGCTTCTTCCGCTACGACTACCCCTCCACGCTGCCCGAGCGCGTGCAGCAACGCATGCGCGAGCTTGCGGCGACGGTCATGCGCCGCACGGACGTCGACAACGCCCCCTTCAACATCGAGTTCTTCTGGGACGAGGCGCTGGACCGCATCTGGCTGCTGGAAATCAACCCGCGCATCTCGGAATCCCACTGCGACCTCTTCGAGAAGGTGGACGGCGTCAGCAACCAGCAGGTCGCGATCGACCTGGCGCTCGGCATGAAGCCGCGCATGCCGTGGCGCGAGGGCGCCTACACGCTCGCCGCCAAGGTCTTCCACCGCGTCTTCGTCGCCGACGCCACGGTCACGCGCGTGCCCACGCAGGCGGAGATCGACGCGGTGCGCGCGCGGGTGCCCGGCACCCTCGTGGCGGTGCAGGTGCGCGAGCGCATGCGCCTGTCCGAGCTGCCCGAGCAGGACAGCTACAGCTACGCCGTCGCCTGGATCTGGCTGGGCGCGCACTCGCGCGCCGAGCTGCTCGCCAAATACCGCGCCGTGCTGGACGGCCTGCCCTTCGCGTTCGACGAAATCGCATCCAACGCGCCGGCTCACCCCGGGGGAGGCGACCCGCCCCACGCGTGAGGCGATTATCCATTGGGGTTATTTGCGTTCGAGGTTTGCACGCCGACGCCCTTGGCGGCAGGCTACGGACAAAGATAACCGACCGCTGGGAGGGTCAGGACCCATGCATCGCCATCTCAAAACGCTCGGGGTTGCCGCGCTCGCGGCCGGCGTGGCGCACGCGGCGCAGGCGCAGGACGATCCCATCGAGTTGGGCGCCATCTACATCCTGTCCGGCGCCGCCTCGACCTACGGGGAGTTCGCGCAAGACGGCGCCGACCTCGCCATCGACCGCATCAACGAAAACGGCGGCGTGCTCGGCCGCGAGCTGGAAATCACCTACGAGGACAGCCAGATCGAGGCGAAAACCGCCATCCAGGCCATGCGCAAGCTGGTCTACCAGGACGGCGTGGACCTGCTGATGGGCCTGGACTCCAGCGGCGTCGCCACGGGCGTGGTGCCGGTGGTTCCCGAGGTGCAGACGCCCTTCGTCATCACGCACGCGGCCACGCCCGACGTCACGGGCAAGCTCTGCAACGAGTGGACCTACCGCGTCAGCGTGAACATCAACCAGAACGTCAAGGGCGCGGCCATCACGGCCGCCGAGACGGGCGCGGAGACCTGGACGACCGTGGGCCCGGACTACGCCTTTGGCCACCAGAGCTGGGAGTTCTTCCAGCAGTACCTGAGCGCGGAGAACCCGGACGCCGAATTCTCGGATTCCCCGTCCTTCCCCGCCTTCGGCACGGAGGACTTCACGCCCTTCATCAACACCGTCATGGACCAGAACCCCGACGGCGTCTTCATCTCGCTGTGGGGCGGCGATCTGGTCAACTTCGTGCGCCAGGCGCAGGACCTCGGCTTCTTCGAGCAGGACTTCGAGGTCGTGATGTCGCTGGGCGCGGCCACCGAGGTGCTGGACGCGCTGGGTGAGCAGATGCCGCCGGGCGTCCACGTGGGCACGCGCTACTGGTTCGCCGCCCCGGACAACGCGGCCAACGACACCTTCGTGAAGGCGTTCAAGGAGCGCTACGGCAAGATGCCGAGCTACAACGCCCAGAACGCCTACGCCGCCGTGCACGCCTACAAGGCGGCGATCGAGAAGGCCGGCTCGGTGGACAAGGCCGCCGTGCGCGACGCGCTCTCCGGCCTGACCTTCGACGCACCCATCGGCAAGATCCACCTGCGGAAGGGTGACCACCAGGGCGTCGTCGGGCCGGTCTACGGCACGACGGCCGAGGAGATGGCCGAGGGCATCCGCACGCTGGAGAACGTGCGGGAGTTCGACGGCAAGACGGTGACGCCGCCGGTCGCCGAGACGGGCTGCAAGCTCGACGGTTAAACACCATCGACGTCGCGCCGCCGGGCGGCGGGCCGTAAACCCCGCCCGGCGGCGCTCTTCCCACGACCATCCGGACGGATCGAGCCAACCGTGGACACGATCGTCGCCGCCCTGTTGAACAGTCTCGACCTGGGCATCCTGCTCTTCGTCATCGCGGTCGGGCTGAACATCATCTTCGGCGTCCTCAACGTCATCAACTTCGCCCACGGGGCGCTCTACATGCTGGGCGCCTACGGGGCCTATACGGTCGTGGGCCTGCTGGACCTGCCGTTCTGGTTGGCGCTGCCGGTGGTGCCGCTGGTGGTCGCGGCGCTGGCGGTCGGCGTGGAGCGCGTCATGCTGCGCCACATCTACGACCGCCCCATCACCGACAGCCTGCTGCTGACCTTCGCGCTGCTGCTGATCATCGACGAGGCAGTGCGCTGGATCTGGGGCACGAGCATCCACGTCGTCGAGCCGCCCGCCGGCCTCAACGGCACCTTCACGGTGCTGGGGGCACAGCACCCGAGCTACAGCCTCTTCGTGCTGCTCGTGGGCGCGCTCGTGGGCACGGGGCTGTGGCTCTTCTTCGCGCGGACCCGGGCCGGCTGGGTGATGCGCGCGGCGGCCAGCGACCGCAAGATGGCACGGCTGGTGGGCATCGACGTGCCGCGCGTCTTCACGGCCGTGTTCGCGCTGGGCGCGGGGATCGCGGCGCTCGGCGGCGTGGTGGCCGCGCCCCTGCGCGCCATCGGCCCGTCCATCGGGGCCAACATCATCGTGGAATCCTTCATCGTCGTCGTGATCGGCGGCCTGGGCAGCTTTCCCGGCGCCTTCCTGGGCGCGCTGATCCTGGGGCTGATCCACGGCTTCGGCTCGCGCTTCCTGCCCGAGCTGAACATGGTGCTTCCCTACATCGGCATGGCGCTGGTGCTGCTCGTCAAACCGCAGGGCCTGATGCGGAGGGCGGCGGCGTGAGCATGCGAACGCTGATCGCGCCGGGACTGCTGGCGGGGCTGCTGGTCGGCCTGTGGTTCCTGCCGGCGTGGGCCCCCTACTTCTACGTCTTCGTCGCGACCGAGGTGCTGGTGCTCGGGCTGTTCGCGGCCGGGTTCAACCTCGTCTTCGGCTACACCGGCATGCTCAGCCTGGGCCACGCGGCCTTCTTCGGCATCGGCTGCTACGCTTCGGCGATGCTGTTGCTGCATCTGCAGACGCCGCTGATCCTGGCGCTGCTGGCGGCCACGGCGGCGGGCGGCGTGCTGGCGCTGGCGATCGGGGTGTTCTGCGTGCGCCTGACCGAGGTGTACTTCACCATGCTGACGCTGGCGTTCGGGATGATGGTGTTCTCGATCGCCCAGCAATGGCGCTCGGTGACGAACGGCTCCGACGGCATCACGGGCTTCCGCCTGGGCGAATTCGGGGTCGGCCTCGACCTGACGCTCGCCGACCCGGCGGTGTACTACCACGTCACGCTCGTCGTCGTGGTGCTGGCCGCCGCCCTGCTCTACCTCATCACGGTGTCGCCGTTCGGGCTGATCCTGCGCGCCATGGCGGAAAACCTGGAGCGCGTCGCCTTCACGGGCATCCCGGTGCGGCGCTACCGGCTGTACAGCTTCGGCATCTCGGGCGCCTTCTCCGGCCTCGCGGGCGGGCTGTTCGCGCCCTTCACACGCGTGGCCTCGCCGGACATGGTGCACTGGTCGCAGTCCGCCGAGCCGGTGCTGATGAGCATCCTGGGCGGCTCCAGCACCTTCCTGGGCCCCTTCGTCGGCTCGGGCATCTTCATCCTGCTGGAAACCTGGCTGACCAGCTACACCGACCGCTGGATGTTCTTCCTGGGCGTCGTGCTGGCGGCGATGGTGATCTACCTGCGCCGCGGCCTGTTCGGAACCGCGGTGGACCGGCTGGCAAGGCGGCGGTGACGGTCATGGCGCACGCGGACGATCCCATCCTGCGCGTGGAAGCGCTCGCCAAGCACTTCGGCGGCGTCGCGGCCGTGGACGAGGTGTCGGCCGAGTTGTGGCCGGGCGAGACCGTGGCGCTCATCGGCCCCAACGGCGCCGGCAAGACCACCTTCTACAACATGGTCTCCGGGCGCATGACGCCGAGCGCGGGGCGAATTCTGTTCAAGGGCCGCGACATCGCTGGCATGCCGCCCCACCGCATCGCGCGGCTGGGCATCTCGCGCTCCTTCCAGATCACCAACGTCTTCGGCGAGATGTCGGTGCGCGAGAACGTCCAGGTCGCGCTGGTGAGCCACCGCCGCAAGAGCCTGCACCTCTTCCGCGTGCTCGGCTGGGACCGGATGCTGCGCGAGGAGGCGGACACCATCCTGGGCCGGCTCGGTCTCGCGGAGATGGCGGAGGCGCGGGCGGAGACGCTGTCCTACGGCGACAAGCGGCTGCTGGAACTCGCCATCGTGCTGGCGATCGAGCCGGAATTGGTGCTGCTGGACGAACCCACCGCCGGCATGACGCCGGAGGAAACGCGCAAGGTGGTGGCGCTGCTCAACGAGCTGCGCCGCGACCGGCCCTACACCTTCTTCATCACGGAACACGACATGTCGGTCGTCTTCGGGCTGGCGGACCGCGTGCTGGTCATGCACCGGGGCCGCCTGCTGTCCCAGGGAACGCCCGACCAGGTCAGCGCAGACCCGAACGTGCGCGCGGCCTACCTCGGCGACGCGGAAACCAAGTGATGCTGGACGCGAGCGAGCTTCACACCTTCTACGGCGAGAGCCACGCCCTTCACGGCGTCAGCCTGTCCGTCCGGGAAGGCGAAACCGTGTGCCTGCTCGGCCGCAACGGCGCGGGCAAGACGACGACGCTGTCCTCGCTGGTCGGCATCGTGCCGCCGCGCCGCGGCTCGGTGCACTTCCGGGGCCACGACATCACGGGGCTGCCCGCGCACGAGATCACGCGGCGCGGCCTCTGCCTCGTGCCCGAGGACCGGCGCATCTTCCCCGACCTCACCGTGGCGGAGAACCTGGAGGTGTCGCGCTACCGGGGCCGCGAGCGCGCCGAAAGCTGGACCGTCGAGGGCATCTTCGACAGCTTCTCCATGCTGGCGGAAATCCGCGACCAGCCCGGCAAGACGCTCTCCGGCGGGCAGCAGCAGATCCTGGCGATCGCCCGCGCGCTCGTGGGCCAGCCCGTGCTGCTTCTGCTGGACGAGCCCAGCGAGGGGCTGGCGCCCGTGATCGTCCACCAGATCGGCGCCCTGATCGACGAGCTGGCGGGCCACACCACGGTTCTCTTCACCGACCAGAACCTGCCCTTCGCCTTTCAGCACGCCAGCCGCTGCTACATCCTGGAAAAGGGCCACGTGGTCTACGCCGGCACCACGGCGGAGCTGCAGGCCAACCCCGAGCTTCAGGACCGCTACCTCTCGGTGGCCTGACGCGCCCGGGATTGACGCCGCGCGCCGTCCGCGACGGGATCGGCCCGTGGCCTATTCGTCCAAGCTCCTCGTCCCGCTGTTCGCCTTCTTCGTCCTCTACGGGCCGCAACCGCTGCTGCCGCGCCTGGCGGAGGTGTTCGCCGTCACGCATTCGCGCGCGGCGCTGATCATGACGGCGACGCTGGTGCCGCTGGCGGTGGCGCCCGTCGCCTACGGCGCCGTCCTGGCGCGGGTGAGCGCACGCACCGTGCTGCTGGTGAGCGTCGCCGGGCTCGGGATCTTCACCATCGGCTTCGGGCTGGTGGAGAGCTTCCCCACGTCCAGCTTCCCCGCCGCCGTGACGCTGCGCCTGGGCCAGGGGCTGCTGCTGCCGGCGATCCTGACGGCGACGATGACGGCGCTGTCGGAAACCACGGCCACCGCGCGCATGCAGGCCGTGATGTCCGCCTACATCGCCACGACCGTCGCGGGCGGCCTGGGCGGGCGGCTGCTCGCGGGCGTGCTGGCGACGAACGCGAGCTGGACGCACTTCTTCGTCCTGGTGGGTGCGGCGCTGCTGGCGAGCCTGCCCGTCATATGGCGCATCCCCGCGGGCAGCGCCGCCGCGACGCGGCCCACCGGCGGCTGGCACCTGCGCGCCGTGCTGCGCCGGCGGAGCACCTGGCGCATCTATCTGGCGATCGCCTGCCTCTTCTTCGTCTTCGTCGGCGTGCTGACCTTCCTGCCGTTCCGTGTGAAAGCGCTGGCCCCCGCGACCACGGACCAGGGGATCGCGCTGCTCTACTGCGGCTACCTCATGGGCATCGTCGCCTCCCTGGCCGCGCCGCGCCTGATCGCGCGCGTGGGCACGCCGGGGCGCACGCTGCTGGCGGGCTACGCGATCTATGCGCTCTCGGTGCCGCTGCTGCTGGTGGGGGTGCTGCCCGCCGTCTTCGCCGCCATCTTCGTCTTCTGCTTCGGGATGTTCCTGGTTCACGCCATCGCCTCGTCCTGGGTCAACGAACGCGCGGGCGAGGCGCGCGGGCTGGTGAACGGGCTCTACGTCGCCTCGTATTACAGCGGCGGGGTGCTCGGCTCCTACCTGCCGGGGCTGGTGTTCGAACGCTTCGGCTGGGCGCCCATGCTGGCCGGGCTGCTGGGGATCGCCGCGATCGGCCTCGTGCTCGCGGCTTCGGCGGTGCGGGCGGACCGCGCCGTCGACACCCCGCCCCACGCCGAGACCTGACCGGCTGGTCCGCGCGCCGGCCGCGCGCTACCCTTCGGCCCGAATGTTTCACCGTTCGGGCGAGCGACGCCGCCATGACCCAGCCAGCCGGGGCGCCGGCCACCACCGACCGGCCTGACGAAAAACACCTCGCCATCCTGCGCGCGCTGGCGCGCAAGGTGCTGTGGCTGTCGGCGTGGACGATCCACAACGCCAACCACCTGCGCGACAACCCGGACGGCGTGAAGGTCGGCGGGCACCAGGCCTCCTGCGCCTCGCTGACGACGCTGATGACGGCGCTTTACTTCGACGTGCTGCGGCCCGAGGACCGCGTTGCCGTCAAGCCGCACGCCAGCCCCGTCTTTCACGCCATCCAGTACCTGCTCGGCCAGCAGGACGTGGACCAGCTCCGCCGCTTCCGCGGCTATGGCGGCGCGCAGGCCTATCCCTCGCGCACCAAGGATACGGACGACGTCGATATCTCCACCGGCTCCGTCGGGCTGGGCGTGGCGATGACGGCCTTCGCCAGCCTCATCCAGGACCACGTGCGCCTGCGCGGGCTGACGGATGGTGAGCCGCCCGGGCGCATGGTTGCGCTGGTGGGCGACGCCGAGCTGGACGAGGGCAACGTCTCCGAAGCCCTCTTGGAGGGCTGGAAGCACGACGTCCGCAACGTCTGGTGGATCATCGACTACAACCGCCAGAGCCTGGACGCCGTGGTGTCCGACCGGCTGTTCGGCCAGATCGACCGCCTCTTCGAGGCCATGGGCTGGGACGTCATCACGCTCAAGTACGGCAAGCAGCAGGAGGCGGCCTTCCGGCAGCCGGGCGGCGAGGCGCTGAAGGACTGGATCGACCGGGCCTCCAACGCCCTCTACAGCGCGCTCGTCTTCCAGGGCGGCGCGGCGTGGCGGGCGCAGCTCACCGCCGACATCGGCGACCGGCCGGGCGTGGCCGAGCTGCTGGCGCAGTACGACGACGAGCAGCTCCACGCCCTGATGACCAACCTGGGCGGGCACGACATGGAAACCGTGCTGGAAGCGCTGCACGGCATCGACGACGACCGGCCCAAGTGCATCATCGCCTACACCATCAAGGGCCACGGCCTCCCCTTCGCCGGGCACAAGGACAACCACGCCGGCATCATGAACGCGGAGCAGATGGACGCGTTCAAACAGCGCCACGGCGTGCCCGACGGGCGCGAATGGGACCGCTTCGCCGGCTTGGAGACGCCGGCCGACGAGCTTCGTGCCTTCCTCGACGCCGTGCCCTTCGCGCGCGACGGCCGCCGCGACCGCTCGGCTCCGCCCGTGGCGGTGCCGGAGCGCCTGCCCGCGCCGAGCGGCGCGCGCCTGAGCACCCAGGAAGGCTTCGGCAAGATCCTGGACGGCCTGGCGCGCGAGGATGGCGAGCTGGCCAACCGCATCCTGACGTGCTCGCCCGACGTCACGGTGTCCACGAACCTGGGCGGCTGGGTGAACCGGCGCGGCATCTGGGATCGCCAGCGCCGGTCCGACGTCTTCCGCGACCAGAAGCTGGCCTCGGCGCACCAGTGGGCGATGGCGCCCGAAGGCCAGCACCTCGAACTCGGCATCGCGGAGAACAACCTCTTCATCCTGCTGGCGGCGGCGGGGCTGTCGCACCGGCTGTTCGGCACGCGCCTGCTGCCGGTGGCGACGCTCTACGACCCCTTCATCAAGCGCGGGCTCGATGCCCTGAACTACGCCTGCTACCAGGACGCGCGCTTCATCGTGGCGGGGACGCCCTCGGGCATCACGCTGGCGCCGGAGGGCGGCGCGCACCAGTCCATCGCCACGCCGCTGATCGGCATGGCGCAGGACGGGCTCGCGGCCTTCGAGCCGGCGTTCGTGGACGAGCTGGAGGTGATCCTGCGCTGGGGCTTCGAATACCTCCAGCGCGATGCGTCGGCGGCCCCCGCGACCGACTGGCTGCGCGACGTCGAGGGCGGCTCGGTCTACCTGCGCCTGTCCACGCGCCCGGTCGAGCAACCCGATCGCACGCTCGACGCGGCCACGGAGCGCCGCATCGTCGCGGGCGGCTACTGGCTGCGCGAACCGGCGCCGGGAGCGGAGTTGGCGATCGTCTACACGGGCGCGGTGGCGCCGCAGGCGCTGGAAGCGTTTGAGACCATCGCCGAAGAGGTGCCGGGCGCCGGGCTGCTCGCCGTCACCTCCGCCGACCGCCTCAACGCCGGCTGGACCGCCGCCACCAAGGCGCGGCAGACGCAGGGCGACGGCGCCACGGCCCCCGTCGAGGATCTGCTGGCGCCGCTGGCCCCGGACGCGGGCCTCGTCACCGTGCTGGACGGCCACCCAGCGGCGCTGGCGTGGCTGGGCTCGGTGCGCGGTCACCGTGTGCACGCGCTGGGCGTGGAGCACTTCGGCCAATCGGGTACGGTGTCCGACCTACACAGCGCCTACCGCATCGACACCGAGGCCATCCTCGACGCCTGCGCCGCCGCGCTCCTGGAGCGGCGGCGGCATCGATGACGCTTACCCACGCGCCGCGATCCAGGCCGTGATCTCGGGCCATAACTCGGCATGGGCGCGTTCGCCCAGGAGCGGGACGAGGTGCTGGAGGCTGACGCCGGGTTCGCCGGGGATCTCGATGCGGCGCACCTGGGCGCCGGGCATGCGCGCGACGAAGGGGTCGATCGCTTGGGGCGGCGCCACGGCATCCGCCGCGTTGCCGACGACGAAGGCGGGACAGCGCAGCGCGGCCGGCCCGACGGTGGGTCCGCCGAGGTCGAGCGTGCCCCGACAGAACCGATCCTCGCGGTAGAGGGCCGTCAGCATCTCGCCCAGCAACGGTGCGGGCAGCGCCACCTCGGCCAGGGCCCAGCGCTCGATGCGGGTGTGAAGATCGTGCGCTTCCGGGTGCAGCAGGCCGTCCAACGCGCGCGCCCAGACGAAGGTTTCCGGCGCGGCGAGCGCGCTCAGGTGCGACAGCAGCGACCCCGGCACGATGCCGTCGCTGTCGGGGTGGCGGGGCGCCATCGCCACCAGGGCGTCGCGGAAGCGGCTGCTGCCGGGCGCGAAGCACAGCGGCGCATCCAGCAGCACCAGCCCGGCCAGGCGGTCAGCGTGGGCCGCCGCGAAGATCGCCGCCAGCGTGCCGCCCAGGGAATGCCCCATCAGCACCGGCGCACGCCCGCCCGTCGCCCGCCGCACAGCCGCCACCGCCTCGCCGATGCCCGCATCCGCATAGGCCGCCAGCGTCGCGCCGGAATCGCGCGGCGCCGGGGCGGCCCATGCCAGCAGATGCACGTCCAGGCCCCCGCGCAGGCACGCGCCAACCACGCTGCGGGTGGGCGTCAGGTCCCAGATGTCGGGCCGCTTGATGGGCGCGGCGACGATCAGCACCGGCGGCCCGGCCCCTTGACCGTACGCGCGCAAGCGCCAGCGCTCGCCCGAGGCCGCGACGCGATAGGGGTGTCCCGCCGGGCGGTCGCCGGCCGCATCCAGCATGGCCGCCTGCGCGCGGCGCATGGCATCCGCAAGCTCGTACATGGCTGACCCCGGCGCCCGGTCCGGGCCAGCGTAGCGCACATCCCGAGCGGGCACGCTTCCCCTCTTGAAGGTCGTCCTTTGCGGCGGGTGAATGTGCCCCGCGCCCGCGATGGGCAAGATGCTTCCCCTATCCCGCGGAGGCGCCGGAATGCCCGAAACAGCCCCGGCGACCATCACCCTCGCCCTGTGCGGCGACGTCATGACCGGCCGCGGCATCGATCAGATCCTGCCGTACCCGGCGCCGCCGCACCGCCACGAGCCGGTCGTAACCGACGCGCGGGCGTACGTGGACCTGGCGGAAGCCGCCAACGGACCGGTCCCCAAGCCGGTGGACTGGCGCTACGTCTGGGGCGAGGCGCTTGCGGATCTGGAGCGCGTGCAGCCGGCCGTGCGCATCGCCAACCTGGAAACGGCCGTAACACGCAGCGAGGACGCGGCGCCCAAGGGCATCACCTACCGCATGAACCCGGCCAACGCGCCGGTGCTGACCGCTTTCGGGCTGGACGTGGCGACGCTTGCCAACAACCACGTCCTTGACTGGGGCGAGCGCGGCCTCACGGACACCCTGGACACGCTCGACGCCGCCGGCATCGCGCGCTGCGGCTCGGGCCGGGACAGCGCCGCAGCGGCCGTGCCCGCCGTGGTGCCGCGCGCGGACGGCGGGCGGGTGCTCGTCTTCGCCTGCGCCCACGGCTCCAGCGGTGTGCCGGCGCATTGGGCCGCGCGCCCCGACCGGCCCGGCGTGAACCGCCTGCCCGACCTCTCGGACACAAGCGCGGATGCGCTCTGCCGGCACATCGCCGCGTGGCGGCGGCCGGGCGACGTCGTCGTGGTGACGGTCCACTGGGGCGGCAACTGGGGTTTCGACGTGCCGGCCGATCAGCGGACCTTTGCCCGCGCGCTGATCGCGCGGGGCGGCGTCTCGGTCGTCCACGGCCATTCATCCCACCACGCCAAGGCGGTGGAGCGCCACCGTGACGGCCTGATCCTCTACGGGTCCGGCGACTTCCTCACCGACTACGAGGGCATCGCCACGCCCGGCAGCTACCGCGACGACCTCGTGCTGCTGGTGCTGCCCGAGATCGCCGTGGCCGACGGCAGCGTGCGCGCGTGCACGCTCGTCCCCTTTCAGCTTCGCCGCATGCAGCTGGCCCGCCCGAGTGCGGCGGACCGGCGCTGGCTGGCCGACACGCTCGCCCGCGAGAGCACACCCTTCGACACCGCCGTCACGCTGACGGCCACGGGCAGTATGACCGTGACGGCCTGCTGACTCGCCGCGAACGGACAAATCCGTGCAGCACGACGATCCGAACAGCGGCCGCGTGCGTACCAGATAGCACCATCTTTCTGGGAGCGAACGCGATGGTTTGTGCACTCTCGTATCTGGCCGCGTCCGCCGGGTTCGCCGCCGGCCTGACCGCCGGCGGGCTCGCCGGCGCCGCGTATGTCTGTGCGCAGCGGTCCCGCCAACAGGCGCAGCGCACGGGGGAAATTTGATGTTGATCCGGCTCGCCGCGAACGCCGCCGTCCACGCCGCGGCCGGGGTGGCGGTCGCTGGACTCGCCGCCGTGGCCGTTGAGGGCTGGCGCCGCGCCTACGCCACGGACCGCGATGGCCGCGCCGATCCCCTCGACGTGCCACCGCCGGCCCCCACACCGCCGAGTGCCGCCGGGGACGGCAGCGCGGGCGAGTCGGATGCCTGACGCGCCGATCGACCGCCTGCCCCCGCGCCTGGCTTCGCGCACGCGGGCTCTGCGGGCCGGCGAGCCCGGTCCGCGGGGCGCCTACGTCCTGTACAGCCTGAGCGGCAACCTGCGCGGCCACGAAAACCAGGCGCTCGACGCGGCAGTGGCGCTGGGCAACGCGCTGGGCCTGCCGGTGCTGGCGGTGTTCGAACTGAGCGAGCGCTACCCCTTCGCCAGCGACCGCCACCACCGCTTCGTGCTGGAGGGGGCGCGCGAGGCCCTGGCGACGATCCGCGAACGCGGCATCGCCACGGCAGCCTACGTCCACCGGCCGGGCGCGCGCGAGGAGGCCACGCCCCGCCTCGCCCGCGATGCCGCGGCCGTGGTCTGCGACGACCAGCCGACAAGGTCCTACCGCGAAGACCGCTCGGCGCTCCTGGCGGCGACAGCGGAGCGGGAGACGCCAGTTCTGGCCGTGGACGCGAGTTGCGTCGTGCCCATGATCCAGGTCGGCCGCGCCTTCGACCGGGCGTACAAATTCCGGTCGGCGACCAAGGATCAGCGGGCGGACCGCCTGCACGCGGAGTTCCCGCCGGTGGCGCCACGCGTCGCGCCCGACGCCGGCACGCTGCCCCGCACGCCCACCGATCTGGACGCCTGGGATCTGGGCGAGCTGACGGCGGCCTGCGAGATCGACCACAGCGTACCGCCCGTGCCCGACGACCCCGGCGGCGAAGCGGCGGCGCAGACGCGCTGGGCCGCCTTCCGCGACCACCGCCTGGCGGGCTACGCCGCGCGCCGCAACGACGCGCTGCAGGACGGCGCGGTCAGCCACCTCTCGCCCTATCTGCGCCACGGCATGATCGCGGCCACCCAACTCGCGCGCGAGGCGGCGGCGCAGGGCGGCAAGGGCCCGGAGAAGTTCCTGGAGGAGCTGCTGATCTGGCGGGAGATGGCGTGGAGCTTCGCCCACTTTGCGCCGGACCACGACACCGTCGACGTGCTTCCCGACTGGGCGCGCGAGAGCCTCGACCGCTGCGCCCTGGACCCGCGTCCGGCGCTCTACGTCTGGGAAACCCTGGCGCGCGGACGCACCGACGACGCCTTCTGGAACGCGGCGCAAGCCGGGTATCTGCGGCGCGGCTACCTGCACAACAACGTGCGCATGACCTGGGGCAAGGCCCTGCTGCCCTGGACGGAAGGGCCGGACGTAGCCGCGCGGATGCTGGTGGACCTGAACAACCGCTACGCCCTCGACGGCGGCGACCCGAATTCCTACGCGGGGCTGTTCTGGTGCCTGGGCGCCTTCGACCGCCCCTTCGACCCGGAAAAGCCCATCTTCGGCCGCGTGCGCCCGCGCAGCACCGAGGTCCACGCCGAGCGCCTGGACACCGCACGGTTCGCCGCGCTTCAAACCCGACGCCCCGCGGGCGAGATGCCGCGCGTGGCCGTCATCGGCGCCGGGCCCGCCGGCTTGATGTGCGCGCGCACGCTGGCCGACCAGGGTGTTGCGGTCACGGTGCTCGACAAGGGCCGGCGCGTGGGCGGGCGCACGGCGGCCAAGCGCCTGTGGGCGGACGTTCACGCCGACCACGGCGCTCCCTGGTTCCGCGCGGACGATCCCCGGCTGGCGCCCTTTGTGGAAAGCTGGCTGGACCAGGGCGTCATCCTGCCCTGGGACCCGGAATTGACCGGCGACGACGGGCGCTACGTCCCGGTGCCGCACAGCCGCGCCCTGGCCGAGCATCTGGCCGCCGACCTCGACGTGCGCAGCGGCGTGCGCGTCGACCGCTTGACCCGCGACGCCGGCGCCTGGTCGCTCACGACCGATGCGGGCGTATTCGGCCCGTTCGACCGCGTGGTCGTCGCGGTGCCCGCGCCGCAGGCGGCCGAGCTGCTGGCGCCCTGTCCGGCGCTGGCCGAGGCCGCGCGGGGCGTGCGCTACGCGCCCTGCATTACCGCGATGGCGCGCTTCGCCGCACCCGTTTCCGGGGTGCCCGACGTCGTGCGTGGGAATGGGCCGGCCCGCATGGCGATCCGCAACAGCGCCAAGCCGGGCCGGGAGATGAACGAAGAGGTCTGGGTGCTGCACGGCGATCCGGCCTGGTCCGCCGAGCACCTCGACGACGATGCGGACGCGGCGGCAGGCGAGCTGGTCGCAGCCTTTCGCCAGCGCGTCGAGGCACCCGAGCCGGTCGCGGTCACGGGCCACCGCTGGCGCTACGCCCGCGCGGAAACGCCGCTGGACGCGGGGTGCCTCTTCGACGGCGACGCCGGCGTGGGCGCGTGCGGGGAATGGTGCCTGGGCGGCGGCATCGACGACGCCCTGCTCTCCGGCATGGCGATGGCCGGGCGCGTCTTTGCCAGCGAGCCCGACATCGCGGCGCGCGGAGCACCCCGCACCGTCGCCGCGACGGAACCGATCGAATAGGATTTAAAACGGCGTGCCACCGCCGACGCCCGCGTTGGCGGCGGCGTCGCCCATCTCGGGCACGAGCAGCCGGCCGCCGAGGGCGTAGATCCGCTTCCAATCCGCGTCGTCGACGCGAACGCCGTTTTCCAGGGCGTCGTCGTGGCGTTCGTCGAAAGCTCCAAAGCCGAGCGTGGTCGTGCAGGCGCTGGCGTCGAGCGTGTCCACGAACTGCCCGCCCAGCACCAGCAGCCCGTCCGCCGGCACGCCCGCGAAGGTGCCCGGCGGCCCCTCCTGCACCTCGGCGCGGCGCTGGGCCACGCGCACCAGGCGCTCGCGGTCTTCCAGGCTGGCGAGCAGCGCCCCCTCGATCCCGCGCGCGGCGGCCAGCCCGCCGAGCCCGGTGACGAAGTCCACGTCGCGGCAGCCGTGCACCTCGATGCGCGCCTCGCCGTGCTGCTGGGTGAGAACGTCCAGCACATCCAGCACGTCCGCGCCGACCGCAAGCAGCGAGCCGCCGTGGCCGTCCAGGCGCGCCGAGCTGCCGTCCACGGCAAGATCCGGCACGGGCAGCTTGACGCCGTCCAGGCGGTCCAGCCGGTCGAGCACGCGGCTCAGGCCGTCGTCGCCCAGGATGTCCAGCGTGGCGGCGATGCGGGCCGCGTCCGGCGCCAGCCCAGCGGGAAAGCCCATGCCCTCGAAGGCGCGCGCGTAGCGGCCGCGCAGTTCGTTGATCGACAGCAGCATCACAGCGCCTCCGGCACGACCGGGAAGGCCCAGTCATCCGGTGGACAGGTCAGGCAGTGCGGCGGCGCCCCGCAGGCGTCGCAGCCCGTCAGCTCCTCCGGCAGGGGCGCGCCCTTGAACATCGTGATGCGGATCCAGCGATCCGACTTGGGGTCGAAGCGCACCGCGCCGAACACCGACAGCTTGAAGCGCAGCAGGTCGATGGGGCGGATGTCGGCGCCCAGCAGGTTGTCGCGGATCTCGCCGTAGGGCGCGTGCGCCATCGTTTGTACCCGGCGGGTGATCGCGCGCAGGTCCGGCCGCCGCATCAGGAAGGCCGCCACCGCCTCGTGCAGCGACTCGTTGTCCAGCTTTGCCAGCGCCGCGTGGAGGCGCGCCGCCTCGCGCCCAACGCCGATCATCATCTCGCGCTCGGCGCCGGACTCGCAGCAGCGCTCGCCGATGCGCGGCTCCTCCTTCGCCTCGGCGCGGTACCAGAAGTAGTGCTGGTTTTCCTCCGCCGTGTAGTCGGTCTCGATGGCCCAGCGGTAGTGCCGCTCCAGCAGATCCTTGAGCGTGAACAGCCGCATCGCCGGTTCGAGCCACAGCTCGTCGTCGCAGGTGAGCCGGTCCTCCAGCTCGTCGACGAGGTCGCCGTAGGGCTCGATCATCAGGCTGTGCACCATCTCCTGGGTTTCCAGGGAGAAGCGCTGCGCCAGCGTCCGCGCCAGCCGCCGCCAGGGATGGTCGGCGGCCAGGATGCTCTCGCCCTCGGCCGGGAACAGCTCGGCGTGCAGCGTGCGCAGCTCGGCGCGCAGCGTGTGGATGTCCGCCATCTGGCGTTCGTCGGCGGTCTGCCACTGATCGGCATGCGTGATCGCGCGCTCGAAGAGTTGCTGGAAGCGGTCCAGCCGCCACGCCTCCGCAGAGGGCACGGCCTTGACGCGCGCCAGCGCGGTCTCGCGCGCCCAGGCCCAGCCGTGGATGATCTTGGGGTGGTTCACCAGGAAGGGCGCCATGCCCAGGCCCGTGGCGTTGCCCACGCCGAAGGCGCGGCGCAGGCGCGGGTCCAGCCCGACCGCGTTGTCCGGGTCGCGCAGCCGGGCGACGTGCTCGACCAGATCCAGCGAGAACAGCCGCGCCAGATAGACGGTGAACATCTGCGCGCTGAAGGGCTGGCGGAAGGCCGTGTGCCGGCGCACCTGCTCATAGTCGGCGAGGCCGAACTTGCCGTTGCCGTAGACGGCCGTGGTGCGCATGAGGTAGCCGACCTCGTCCACCTTCCCCGGGTCCGGCTGCTGCCCGGCGGCCAGGGCGTCCACGACGTGGGCGAACAGGCGCGTGCTCTTGTTGCCGCGCGAGAGGACGATGTCCTCGGGGCGCATGCGCCCAGCTTCCTGAAGCGGCACGTTGGCGCGCAGGTCGTCCAGATGGTCTTCGTCCGGTTCGCCGTCGGTGAGCGCGAAGGTGTAGTCCCAGCGCTCGGCGATCACACGGTCGGTGCGGTCTTCCTCGGGGATGTCGTGGGCGAAGACGACGAAGCTGTAGCGGCCGTCCGGCGTGTCGACGGTGTAGACGGCCTCGCCCGTCTGGTCGGCCCCGATGTCGAAGCGCTGGCACTGGATGCGCCAGCCCTCGCGCGCCATGCGGCGGGTGAGCGTGCGCATGAAGCTGATGCGGGTGCCGTGCATCGCGCCCATGCGCGACAGGCGCATGACTTCGGCGGGCGGCCGCAGGGGATCGCGCGGCACGTCGCGAACGCGCTGCTCGTAACCGCGGACCGGCGCATGTGTGGGCATCGCGGACCTCCCCGTCGCTGGTTTCGTGAACCGCCTCCGTCGTCTTTCGACATCGGGCGTGGCGTCGGCGCGGCCAGGGCCGCCGCCGGTCGTTTTTACCCCGTGGGCTCCAGCGCGTCGCGCAGGTAGCGCGCCCAGTTGCCGCCCATGATCCCATCCACGTCGGCCGCGGAGAAGCCGCGCTCGCGCAGCGCGTCCGCGAGCTTCGGCATGTCCGCCGAGCGCTGGAACCACGCCGGCTGATCGGGCCACGGCGTGGCGGCGAAGCGCTCGCGCTCGGCCTGGGGCACCAGGCGCCAGCGGCCGTTGCGCATGTAGTCGATCGTGCGCCCGTCCCAGCCCTGGCACAGGTCGGAGCCGATGCCGATGTTGCCGGTCCCGGCGATCTCGGCAGTGCGCGCGACCATCGCGGTGAAGGTGTCCAGCGTCGTCTGCGCGCCGTCCGCGAGGTGCGGCGGATACAGCGAAAAGCCGAACATCCCGCCGCTTTCGCCCAGCGCGCGCAGGACGTCGGTGCTCTTGTTGCGCGGGGTGTCGTGGAAAAAGCGCGGGTTGGCGTGTGTCACCGCCACGGGGCGGCTGGACAGCTCGATGGCTTCCAGGGTGGTGCGCTCGGCCGAGTGGGACATGTCGATGACCATGCCCACGCGGTTCATCTCCGAGATGACTTCGCGGCCGAAGCGCGAGATGCCCGGATCGTCCAGCTCGGCGCAGCCGGCGCCGATGAGGCTGAGGTTGTTGTAGGTGAGCTGCATCACCTTGAGGCCGGCGTCGTTCATCACCTGAACGAGGCCGACGTCGTCGTCGATGGGCGAGCAGTTCTGCGCGCCCAGCAGGACGCCGATCCGCCCCTCGTCCCGCGCGGCGTCCAGGTCGCCGCCGCGCCGGATGGGGCGGATCAGGTCCGCGTTCTCACGCAGGCGCCAGTTCCATTCGCCCAGCCGGGTGAGCGTGTCGCGCGCGCGTTCGTGGTACGCGATCGTCACGCCCACGGCCGTCATGCCGCCGGCCCGCCAGTCCTCAAAGTGGCGGCGGGTCCAGTTCGAGTACTGGAGCGCGTCGATGACGTGGCCGCTGAGCTGGTGCCCGGTCGTCTGGGAGCCGCTCGCCTGCGTGGCTGCCATGCCGCTGCCTCAGGGCTTGGTGTAGGTGGTCTTGGTGACGGTGTAGAACTCGCGGGCGTACTGCCCCTGCTCGCGCGGGCCGTAGCTGGACGCCTTCATGCCGCCGAAGGGCACGTGGTAGTCCATGCCGCCCGTGGGCAGGTTCACCGTCACGATCCCAGACTTGCTGTTCGCCTTGAAGTGGCTGGCGTGCTTCAGCGAGGTCGTGCAGATGGAGCTGGTGAGGCCGTAGTCGGTGTCGTTGGCCGTCGCCAGCGCCTCCTCGTAGTCCTTCACCTTGATGACGGCGCAGACCGGGCCGAAGATCTCCTCGCGGTTGATGCGCATGTCGTTGCGCGTGCCCGTGAAGAGCGCCGGCGAGAGGTAGTGGCCGCGCGTCTCGCGGTTGAGCAGCTGGCCGCCGGTGTGCAGCTCGGCGCCCTCCTGCTTGCCCAGCTCGATGTAGTCCAGGTCCGTCTGCAGCTGGCTCTCGTCCACGACCGGACCCATCTTGGTGTTCTCGTCGAGCGCGTGGCCGACGGTGTAGCCGTTCAGCTTCTCCGTCAGCGCCTCGACGAAGCGGTCGTGGATGCCCTCGGTGACGACGAGGCGCGAGGACGCCGTGCACTTCTGCCCCGTGCCCGAGTAGCCGTTGAGCGCGGCCGAGGCGGCGACCTCTACGTCGGCGTCGTCCAGCACCACGAGCGGGTTCTTGCCGCCCATCTCCAGCTGCACCTTCTTCATCGTCTCGGCGCAGCGGCGGGCAACGTGCGCGCCCGTCTGGGCCGAGCCGGTGAAGGTGACGGCGGCGACGTCGCGCGAGGTCAGGATGGTCTCGCCGACCACGCTGCCCCGGCCCATGACGAGGTTGAAGGCGCCGTCCGGCAGGCCCGCGCGCGAGATGATCTCGGCCAGCGCCCACGCCGTGCCGGGCACGAGGTCGGCCGGCTTGAACACCACGGTGTTCCCGTAGGCCAGCGCGGGGGCGATCTTCCACGCCGGGATGGCGGCCGGGAAGTTCCAGGGCGTGATGATGCCGACGACGCCGAGGGACTCACGCCGCACCTCGACCTCGACGCCGGGGCGAACGGACTGCGTGAAGTCGCCGTGCAGGCGCAGCGTCTCCCCGGCGTAGAACTTGAAGAACTGCCCGGCGCGCGCGATCTCGCCCACACCCTCGGCGAGCGGCTTGCCCTCCTCGCGGGAGAGCAGGCGGCCGAGCTCGTCCTTGCGGGCGATCAGCTCGTCGCCGATGCGCTCCAGCGGCGCCTGGCGCTGCTCGGGCAGCAGGGAGGTCCAGGTCGGGAACGCCTGCTTCGCGGCGGCAATGGCTTCCTCGACCTGGGCCGTGCTGGCCTGGGCGTAGGTGCCCACGAGGTCGTCCAGGTCGGACGGGTTGTGGTTCTCCGTCACCGCATCACCCGCGGGCGCCCAGCGGCCGGCGATGTAGTTGGGGTGGGCGTCGGTCGTCAAAGCGGCTCCTCCCGAAGCTGGTTGTGAGCGCGCCCCTGTGTGCGCGGCAGCGCGAGCGTGTGCGGTCCCGATCGACGTGTCCACGATCCGGACGGGGGCCGTATGGGCAGGCTCGCGCGCGGCACATCGGGGTCGCGTCCGCGGCGATCTGCCTATAAGCTAGAGAAAATGGTCCGGCCATTTAATTAAAAATGTCTCATGGTTTGATAGGGGTGGCTTATGAAGGGTGCCGGTCCGGCAATGAATGTCACGCTCAAGCACCTCCAGGCCTTCGTCGCCGTCGCGCGCGAGGGCAGCTTCACGCGCGCGGCGCGGCGGCTGGCGCTGTCGCAGCCGGCGCTGACCATCCAGATCAATCAGTTCGAGGAGGAGCTGGGGGTGCGGCTGTTCGACCGCACTACCCGGCGCGTGATGCTCACCGACAACGGCACCGAGTTCCTGCCCACGGCCGAACGCCTGCTGGACGATTTCGAATCCGCCATCGCCGATGTGCGCGAGGTCGCCCAGCGCCGGCGCGGGCGGGTGAGCGTCGCCACGCTGCCCTCGATCGCGCTCAAGGCCATGCCGGACATCCTGGCGGCGTTCCGCGACACCTACCCCGGCATCTCGGTGCACCTGCACGACGCCAACGCCAGCGGCGTGCAACGCCGCGTGTCGCGCAAGGAGGTCGACTTCGGCCTGGCGTCGATGTGGGAGCCGGACGCCGACCTCGCCTTCGAGGCCGTCATGCGCGATCCCTTCGGGCTCGTCTGCCGCGCCGATCATCCCCTGGCCGAAGCCACCGGGCCGGTGCGCTGGCGCGAGCTGGCCGGCCACACCTTCCTCGGCCTGGGCCACGACACCGGCATCCGGCCGCTGGTCCAGTCCGTGGACGGCCTGCCCGACAACCTGCGCCAGCCGGAGGTGGAGGTGTCCAACATCGCCACGCTGGAGGGCATGCTGGTCGCCGGCCTGGGCATCAGCGTGTTGCCGCGCCTGGCCATGCCGGACCATCACCCAAACGACCTGATCTTCCGGCCCTTGGTCGAACCTGAATTGGCACGCGACATATGCCTGATCACGCGCCAGGGGCGCTCGCTGTCGCCAGCTGCGGAAAGCATGCGCGACATGGTGATCGCACGGTTGGGCGGGTCCGGAGCCCCCTGAGACGCATCCGCCCGGAGACCTTGTCGATCCGCCCATTTTTGCTTTCCAATTTATAAGCTGAACTAAGCGTTTCTTTAATTTTTTTGATTTGTTTATAAGATCGCCTCTTCTTTTAATCGTGACAATAATGCGACATGGTGTCCCCACGCGGATGTCATGCGCATTGGCCCTGCCGGCGAACAGCAGCCGGCCGCGCGGCTCCACACCACATCGGACGGAACAGGGACGGCATCATGGCGGAGAATGTGGCTGAACGCGGGTCGGAGGAGCGGATCGGCATGAACGCCGGTCTTGGCGACCCTTGGGTGCTGGGCATCAGTGGCGGCTTTGTGATCGCCTTCCTCGCCTTGTCGGCCTACGACGTGAACCTGCTCTCCGAGCTGGTCAGCGGGGGCTTCACCTGGACGGCGAAGTATCTCGGCTCCTTCTTCCAGGCGATCCTGCTGCTCACCTTCTTCATCGCCATCGGGGTGGCGATCTCCCCGGCGGCGAGCGCCAAGATGGGCAACCTCGACCAGCCGGAGATGAGCACCTTCAAGTGGGTGTCCATCATCCTGTGCACGCTGCTGGCGGGCGGCGGCGTCTTCTTCGCCGCGGGCGAGCCGGTGTACCACTTTGTCGCACAATCGCCCCCGGCCTTCGGCGCCGAGACGGGAACGGCGGCGGCGGTGCAGGCCGCCCTGGCGCAGTCCTTCACGCACTGGGGCTTCCTGGCGTGGGCGATCCTGGGCTCGCTGACCTCGCTGGTCCTCGTGCACGCGCACTACACCCACGGCAAGCCGCTGCAGCCGCGCACGCTGCTCTTCCCCGTGTTCGGCGAGCGCGTGATGCGCGGCGCCTTCGGCGGCATCGTGGACGCGGTCTGCGTGATCGCGGTCGTCGCCGGGACGGTCGGGCCCATCGGCTTTCTGGCGACCCAGGTGGCCTACGGCATGGAGGTGCTGTTCGGCATCGAGGACAGCTACGGCTCGCAGCTCGCGGTGCTGGTCGTGCTGGGCGGCATCTACGTGACCTCGGCGCTGACGGGCATCCACCGCGGCATCCAGTTCCTCTCGCGCATGAACGTCTTCCTGGCGCTTTTCATTGCCGCCGTGATCTTCGTTTTCGGCCCCACGCTGTTCCTCCTGAACAGCTACCTCCAGGGCTTCGGCACCTACGTCAGCAGCTTCCTCGAGACGTCCACGATGACGGCGCAGACCGCGCCCGACTGGTGGATGAAGTGGTGGACGGTCTTCTTCTTCGCCTGGTTCCTGGGCTACGGGCCGCTCATGGCGCTGTTCGTGGCGCGCATCTCGCGCGGGCGCACGATCCGCGAGATGATCGTGGCCGTGGCCATCGCCGCGCCCGTCGCCACCACGGTCTGGTTCACGCTGCTCGGCGGCTCGGGCATCTACTACCAGATGCAGGGCGTCATCGACCTCAAGGAAGCGCTGACCAACTTCCAGTTCGACGTGGCGACGCTGACCGTGGCGCAGGCGCTGCCGTTGGGCCTCGTGATGGCGGTGCTGATCCTGATCCTCACCACCATCTTCGTCGCCACGACGGGCGACTCCATGAGCTACACCATCTCCATGGTGGCCTCCGGCCACGACCAGCCCGCCCGGTCGGTGCGCGCGTTCTGGGGCATCACCATGGCCGTGATGGCGGCGATCCTGCTCTACATGGGCGCCGGCCAGGTCAGCGCGCTGCAGCAGTTCATCGTGATCACCGCGATCCCGGTTTCACTGGTCCTCTTGCCATCGCTCTATCTCGGGCCCAAGGCGGCCTACGACATGGCCCGGGAGCAGCGGATCGTGAGCTGAATCGCCCGCTTGCATCCTCCCCGCGGCGATTGGGGGCGTGCTCCGGCACGCCCCCATTTTTGTGCCTTTGACGCCACGCCTCTGCGCGCCATTTCGAAAGCATGTCCGACACGCCCGCCGTCACCGTCTACTACGATGCCGCCTGCCCGCTGTGCCGACGCGAGGTCGCCTGGTACCGGCGCCTGGACCGCGCGGGCCGCATCGCCTGGGCGGACGTGGGTGCCAGCGCGGACACCCTCGCGGCCCAGGGGATCAGCCAGGCCGACGCGATGGCGCGCATCCACGCCCGGCGGCCCGACGGGCGCATGATCTCGGGCGCGGCCGTGTTCGTCGCGATCTGGCGCCATCTTCCGGGTTTCAAGCTGATCGCGCCCGTGGCCGGGTGGAAGCCTGTGCTGGCGCTGCTGGAGCGCGCCTACGTGTGGTTCGCCGAACGCCGGAACCGCCTGACCGGTAAGGGCTGCGACGCGGACGGCTGCGCGGTGCGGTAAAATCGCGCCCCCACGACGCTTGCAGGCCCCCCGCCGCGGTCGCGACCATGTCCTCAAGCAAGAACGCTTGGGGAGGTCGCGCCATGCTGCCCGCCGCGCGGGGCTACGATGCCCTGGTCCGCCAGTTCCGCTGGGAGATTCCCGAACGCTTCAACATCGGCGTCGAAGTCTGCGACCGCTGGGCCGAGCGCACGCCGGACGCGCCCGCGCTGGTGCAGTGGACGGATGGCGGCGTTCAGGAGATGCCCTTTCGCGAGTTGCGCCGCCGCGCCGATGCGCTCGCCAACGCGCTCGCGGGCTTGGGCGTACGGCGCGGGCAGCGCGTGGGCATCCTGCTGCCCCAGTGCCCGGAAGCCGCGATCGCCCACATCGCCGTCTACAAGCTGGGCGCGGTCGCGGTGCCGCTGTTCACCCTCTTCGGCGCGGACGCCCTGGCTTTTCGTCTTGGCGACAGCGAGGCGGTGGCGCTGATCGGCACGCCCGACGGACTCGCGACCGTGGACGCCGTGGCCGACCGCGTGCCGGCACTCACCCACCACATCGCCGTCGGCGGCCCGGCGCCGGGGGCGCACGCCTTCGAGGACCTGCTGGCGCAAAGCCGCGACCGCTTCACCGCCGCCGACACGGCCGCCGACGATCCGGCGCTCGTCATCTACACCAGCGGCACCACGGGGCAGCCCAAGGGGGCGCTGCACGCCCACCGCGTGCTCGCCGGGCACCTGCCGGGCGTCGAGTTCCCGCACGAGATGTTCCCGCAGCCCGGCGACCGCTTCTGGACCCCGGCCGACTGGGCGTGGATCGGCGGCCTGCTGGACGTGCTGCTGCCCAGTCTGGCGCACGCCGTGCCGGTGGTCGCGCACCGCTTCGCCAAGTTCGACCCCGAGCAGGCCTTCCGGCTGATGGCGGAAACCGGCGTGCGCAACAGCTTCATGCCGCCCACGGCGCTGAAGATGCTGCGCCAGGTCGAGCGGCCGGTGGAACGCTTCGGCGTGCGCCCGCGCACGCTGGCAAGCGGCGGGGAAACGCTCGGCTCCGGGTTGCTGGACTGGGGCCGCGCGACCTTCGGCCTGACCATCAACGAATTCTACGGCCAGACCGAGTGCAACCTGATCGTCGGCAACTGCGCCGGCCAGCTCGACTCGCGCCCCGGCTCGATGGGCAAGCCCATCCCGGGCCACACCGTCGCCGTTGTGGACGGTGACGGCACCCCGCTGCCGCCGGGCGCCGAGGGCACCGTGGCGGTCAAGCGGCCCGACCCGGCGATGTTCCTGGAATACCTCAACCGGCCCGAGGCCACGGCCGAAAAATTCGCCGGGGACTGGATGCTCACCGGGGACACCGCGACGACGGACGCGGACGGCTACCTCTGGTTCGTCGGCCGCGACGACGACGTGATTTCCAGCGGCGGCTACCGCATCGGCCCCGGCGAGGTCGAGGACAGCCTGGGCAGGCATCCGGCGGTGGCGATGGCCGCCGTGGTGGGCGTGCCCGACGAGCTGCGCGGCCAGCGCGTGAAGGCCTTCGTCGTGCTCCAGGGCGGGCACGCCCCGTCCGAGGAGCTGACGCGCGAGCTGCAGCGGCACGTGAAGACCAACCTCGCCGCGCACGAATACCCGCGCGAGATCGAGTATGTGCCGGGATTGCCGCTCACCGCGACGGGCAAGATCAAGCGCAAGGATCTGCGCGAGCAGGGCTCGGGCGCGTGTCCATCGGGGTGACCCGCCTCACCCGTAGGACGCCACGGGCTCGCCGAACGTCGCCGGGTCGAGGGTGAGGCCGAGGCCCGGCCCGTCCGGCACGGCCACGTGGCCGTCGCGGATCGTCATGGGCGCGGCCGGATCGTAGGACTCGCGGATGTAGGGCGCGGCGAGCCAGACGCCGTCCAGCAGGCCGTCGGGCACGGTCGCGGCGAGGTGGACGCACGCGGCGGCCACGATGTCCCCGCCCCAGGAATCGTCGCTGGTCTGCGGGATGCCGCGCGCGGCGCAGACGTCGCGGATGGCGCGCATGGCGCTCAGCCCGCCCGAGCGCGTGAGCTTCAGCGCCAGCCCGTCGCAGACGTTCCAGCTCAGCGCGCGCAGGATGGTCGCCAGATCCTCCGCGCTTTCGTCCAGGTAGACCGGGTGGCGCAAGTGCTGCCGCACGGCGGCGATCTCGTCCATGCTGTTGCAGGGCTGTTCCAGCGACAGCGGGATGTCGGCGCAGGCGTTCGACAGCAGCATGGCGTCGCGCCCGGTCCAGCCGCGATTGGCGTCGGCGACGAGGCGGGCGTCGGTGCCCACGGCCGCCCAGACCGCGCGCAGCGTGGCGATGTCCTGCTCCACCGCGCGCCCGCCGACCTTGATCTGCAGGCGCCGGAAGCCGGCGACCACCTTCTCGCGCGCCTCGCGCGCCACCTGCTCCGGCTCGCCGACGCTGGTGGCATGGTAGGCGGGCACCCGCTCGCGCCGGCCGCCGCCGAGCAGGTCGCAGATGCGCCGGCCGTAGAGCTTGCCCGCCAGATCCCAGAGCGCGATGTCGATGGCCGCCTTGGCGTAGCCGTGGCCGTCCAGGCGCGCGTCCATCTCGCTGCGCACGACCTCGATGGCGCGCGCGTCCTGGCCGATCAGGCCCGGCGCCACCTCCGCCAGCGCCGCGCGGGCGCCCAGCGCGTGGTGGGCCTGATAGACGGGCCCCACGGGACAGGTTTCGCCCCAGCCGACATGGCCGCTGTCCGTGACCACGCGCACGACCGTGGTGTCCAGGGCGTCGACCGTGGTGCGCGCCATGCGGAACGGCCCGCCCGCGACGGGCAGGTCGTGCTGGTGGACGTGGATCTCCCGGATGCGCATCACAGGTTACCTCCCCGCCGCGTCCTACACCGCGACCGGGAGCGCGTCGATGGGACGCCACGGGGCCGCGGGGCTGTCCGCCTCCCGGCGGGCCGCCATGCCGCTTGACCGTGGTTAAAGGCCGCGGGCGGCCGCCGTGCTATATTGCGATGCGAAATACTTGATCGCACCGCAGCACGGCGGAGGTTTGCATGAGCGACGCGGGACGGGTGGCCCTGGTAAGCGGCGGCGTCCGCGGCCTGGGCGCGGCCATGTGCCGGCAGCTTCACGCGCGCGGCTTCCGCGTGGCGGCCACGCACCTGCACGCCGACGAGGCCGCGGCGGCCTTCGCGCGCGAAACGGATCTGCCCGTCTACGAATGGGACGTTTCCGACCCCGACGCGTGCGCGCAGGGGATCCGCAATGTCGAAAACGATCTCGGCCCCGTCGACGTGCTGGTGAACAACGCCGGCACCAACGCCGACCGCATGTTTCACAAGATGACCCACGCCGAGTGGGACAAGGTGATCCGCGTCGACCTGGGCTCGATGTTCAACATGACCCACCCCGTGATCGCCGGGATGCGCGAGCGCGGCTACGGCCGCATCGTCAACGTGTCCTCGGTGAACGCCCAGAAGGGGCAGATGGGGCAGACGAACTACTGCGCCGCCAAGGCGGGCGTGCTGGGCTTTACGCGCGCATTGGCGCTGGAATCCGCGGCCAAGGGGATCACGGTCAACGCCGTCGCGCCGGGCTACGCGGACACCCGCATGGTGGAAGCCGTGCCCGAAAAGGTGATGAAGCAGATCCTGGGGCAGGTGCCCGTCGGCCGCCTCGCCGCGCCCGAGGAGATCGCGCGCTGCGTCACCTTCCTGGCCGGCGAGGACGCCGGCTTCATCACCGGCGCCACCCTCTCCGCCAACGGTGGGCTGTACATGATCTGACCGCGCCCGGCGTTTAACCCGTCGCCGCGACAGGCTATCCCGGTGGGCGTGACCGCCCGCCGGGGGATCGCCGATGGCGCTCGATCTAACGCTCGCCGTTCCGCTTTTCCTGGTGTGCGCCGCCGTCATCGCCGTCGGCGGCGTCGCCATGACCGCCGTGGCCGACTGCCTGGCCGACCGCACGGGCTTCGGCGAAGCGCTGGTCGGCGGCATTCTGCTGGGCATCAGCACCTCGTTTTCCGGCACGGTGACCTCGATCACCGCGGCCGTGGAGGGGCATGCGTCCCTGGCGGTGTCCAACGGCATCGGCGGGATCGCGGTGCAGACCGTCTTCCTGGCCGTGGGCGACATCCTTTACCGCCGCGCCAACCTGGAGCACGCCGCCGCCTCGGCCACGGCCCTCGTGCAACTCGGGCTGCTGCTGCTTCTGCTGGGGCTGCCGCTCATGGCGGCGACGATGCCGGCGGTCGCGGTGGCCGGGCTGCATCCCGTGAGCCCGGTGCTGCTCGCGGTCTATCTGGCGGGCGTGCGCCTGACCCGCAGCGTGCAGCAGCAGCCCATGTGGTTCCCGCAGCGCACGGCGGAGCTGCGCGTCGACCAGCCGGAAGCCGACCCCTTCCCCAGCCTCTCCACGGCCGCGCTGGCGCTGCGCTACGCCGGCCTGGCGGCGATCCTGGGCCTCGCCGGCTGGGGCATCGCGCAGACGGGCATGGACATCGTGCGCGCCACCGGCCTGTCGCAGAGCTTCGTGGGCGCGGCCTTCACGGCCACGTCAACGTCCCTGCCCGAGCTGGTCATCACCCTGGCGGCGGTGCGCCGGGGCGCGCTCCAGCTCGCGGTGAGCGGGATCGTGGGCGGCAACACCTTCGACGTGCTCTTCCTCGTGCTCTCGGACGCGGGCTACCGCCCGGGCTCAATCTATCACGCCGTCGGCATGCCCGAACTCTTCCTCATCGCCTGGGCCATCGTGATGAGCGCCGTGCTCATGCTCGGCCTGCTCCACCGCGAAAAACGCGGCTGGGCGGCGATCGGCTGGGAAAGCGTGACCCTGATCGCGGTCTATCTGCTGGGGCTGCTGGTGCAGGTGTGGGCGATCTGACCGCCACGCGGCGGGGTGTGCGGCATCGCGGCGCGCGATCAGCGCTTGCGGACACGCCGCCAAACCTCGACCGTTGACCGCCCGAAGGCTTCGCAGGCAGCGCGTTCCCCATGCGCATCCTCCGCTCCGCCATGATCCTCGTCGTGCTCGCCGCGCTCGCCGGCGGCGGCTACTGGACCTGGCGCACCTATGTCCGCGCCCAGGACGACGGCCCGCTGACGCTCTACGGCAACGTCGACGTCCGCCAGGTCGATCTCGCCTTCAACGCCGAGGGCAAGATCGCCGAAATTCCCGTCGAGGAAGGCGACCGCGTGGAAAAGGGCCAGGTGCTCGCGCGCCTGGACAGCGACACCTACGAAAACATGGTCGCCGCGGCCGAAGCGCGCCTGGAAGAAAGCCGCGCCCGCCTGACCGAGCTGGAAAACGGCACCCGGCCGCAGGAGATCGAGCGCGCCCGCGCCGCCGTGGAGCAGGCCGAGGCCCGCGTGCGCATGACCCGTATCACGCGCGAGCGGCGCGAGCGCCTGCGCGGGCCCAGCTACGTCTCGGAGTCCGCCTACGACGAAGCCGTGCGCGCCCACGAAGAGGCCAAGGCCGAACTGCGCCAGCGCAGGGCGGAACTGGACCTCGCCGTGGAGGGTCCACGCACGGAGAAGATCGCCGCCGCGCGCGCCCAGGTGGCCTTCAACGAGGCGACGCTGCGCCTCGCCCGCGAGCGGCTGGACAACACCACGCTCACCGCGCCGGAAGCCGGCACGGTGCTTACCCGCGTGCGCGAGCCCGGCGCCACGGTCGGTCCCACGGCCACGGTGATGACGCTGGCCCTCCGCGAGCCGATGCGCGTGCGCACCTACGTCTCGGAAACCAACCTCGGCCAGGTCGAGCCGGGGATGCCGGTCGCCATCACCACCGACAGCTTTCCGGACAAGGTCTACGAGGGCCACGTCGGCTTTATCTCGCCGACCGCCGAGTTCACGCCCAAGACGGTGCAGACGCCCGAGCTGCGCACCTCGCTCGTCTACCGGGTGCGCGTGATCGTGGACAACCCGGATGCCGGGCTGCGCCAGGGCATGCCGGTGACGATCGAGCTGCGCGCCGAGGGCGAAACCGGGTCATGACCGCGGCACCCGTCGCGCTGGAGGGGGTGACGAAGCGCTTCGCCGGCGCCGAGCGTCCGGCGCTCGACGGCCTGACCGCCAGCGCCGAAGCCGGGCGCATCACCGGGCTGGTGGGGCCGGACGGCGCGGGCAAGACCACGCTGCTGCGCCTGATCGCGGGGCTGCTGGTTCCCGACGCGGGCAGCGTGGCGGTGGCGGGCGGCGCGGATCGCGGCGAGCCGGGCACGCTCGGCTACATGCCCCAGGCCTTCGGCCTCTACGAGGATCTGACGGTCGCGGAGAACCTGGCGCTCTACGCCGACCTCCAGGGGCTCCCCCCGGACCAGCGCGGCGAGCGTCTGGACCGCCTCTACCGCTTCACCGGGCTCGGCCCCTTTTCCGACCGGCTCGCGGGCAAGCTCTCCGGCGGCATGAAGCAGAAGCTGGGGCTGGCCTGCGTGCTCGTGCGCCCGCCGCGCGTGCTGCTGCTGGACGAGCCCAGCGTCGGCGTCGATCCCCTCTCCCGCCGCGAACTGTGGGGCATGGTGCGCGAGCTCGCCGACGCGGGCATCGCGGTGCTCTGGTCCACCGCCTACCTGGACGAAGCCGGACAGTGCGACGCGGTGTGGATGCTCGACCGCGGCAAGCTGATCGCCAGCGGCCCGCCCGACAGCTTCCTGGCCGAGGTGCGCGGGCGAACGCACCGCATGCCCCTGCCCGAAACGGGCCGCCGCGCCGTCCACGCCGCCGCGCTCGCCCGGCCCGGCGTGCTGGACGCGCAGGTTCAGGGCCGCAGCCTGCGCCTGCTGCTGGCGGACGGTGCAAACCTGCCCGATGCGGATGCCATCGGCGCGGCCGGGCCGGCGGCCCCGACCGAACCCGGCTTCGAGGACGCCTTCGTGGCGCGGCTGCGGGACCAGGCGGACACCGGCCCGTCCGCGGCCGCCGACGACGACCGCACCCCGACCCACGGCGGCGCGCGCGACGGCCCCGCCATCGAGGCCGCCGACCTCACCAAGCGCTTCGGCGATTTCACGGCCGTCGACCGCGTCAGCTTCCGCGTGGCGCCGGGCGAGATCTTCGGCCTGCTCGGCCCCAACGGCGCGGGCAAGTCCACCACCTTCCGCATGCTCTGCGGCCTGCTGCCGGCGAGCGGCGGGCGCGCCCAGGTAGCGGGGCTGGACCTGGCCCACGCGCGGGCGGAAGCGCGCGGGCGCATCGGCTACATGAGCCAAGCCTTCTCGCTCTACGGCGACCTCTCGGTGCGCCAGAACCTGCGCTTCTTCGCCGGGGTCTACGGGCTGGCGGGCGCCCCCGCGCGCCGCGCCATCGCGCGGGCGGTCGAAAGCTTCGGCCTGGGGCCGCACGCGCGCACCAACGCCGGGCGGCTGCCGCTCGGCTTCAAGCAGCGGCTGGCGCTGGCCTGCGCGGTGATGCACCGGCCCGCGATCCTCTTCCTGGACGAGCCAACCTCCGGCGTCGATCCGCTCACCCGGCGCGAGTTCTGGACGCGCATCACCGCCATGGCGGAGGCGGGGGTGACGGTGCTCGTCACCTCGCACTTTCTGAACGAGGCCGAATACTGCGACCGCCTGGCGATCATGCACCGCAGCCGCGTCGTCGCGCTGGGCACGCCCGACGGCCTCAAGCGCGAGCACGCGGGCGACGGCGAGGCGAGCCTGGACGACGCCTTCGCCGCGCTCATCGAAAAGCAGGGCACGGAGGCGGCGGCATGAGCGCGCGGCGGCTGCGCGGGCTGATGCGCAAGGAGTGGCTGCAGATCCTGCGCGACCCCTCCTCGGTCGCCATCGCCTTCGTCGTGCCCGTGGTGCTGCTCTTCCTCTTCGGCTACGGCGTTTCGCTCGACGCGGAGGACGTGCCCGTGGCCGTGGTGCTGGAGGAAACCAGCCCCGCCGCCAACGACTTCCTCACCGCGCTCGACGCCTCCGCCTACTTCGTGCCCTCCGTCTACCGCGCCCGGCCGGCCGCCGAGCGCGCGCTCATGGCCGGGCGCGTGGACGCCATCGTGGTCCTGCGCGCGGCCTTCGACGAGCGCCTGTACGGCGACGGCCCGGCCCCCATCCAGGCCATCGTGGACGGCACCAACGCCAACCGGGGGCGCGTGCTCCAGGGCTACATCCAGGGCGCGTGGGAACGCTGGCTGGCCCACCGCGAGGCCGCCGACGCCCTGACGCGGCCCGAGCTGATCTCGGTGCAGCAGCGCGTCTGGTACAACCCCAGCGTGGACAGCGGCAACTTCATCGTCCCCGGCCTGGTCGCCATCATCATGACGCTGATCGGGGCGCTGCTGACGGCGCTGGTGGTGGCGCGCGAATGGGAGCGCGGCACGATGGAGGCGCTCTTCGCCACGCCCGTTCGCCCCGCCGAGATCCTGCTGGGCAAGCTGGTGCCCTACTTCATCCTGGGCATGGGCGGCATGGCGCTGTCGGTGACGATGGCGGTGACGCTCTTCGACGTGCCGCTGCGCGGCTCGCTGGCGCTGCTCGCGCTCGCCTCGGCCATCTTCATGGTGACGGCGCTGGGCATGGGGATCTTCATCTCCTCCCTGGCGCGCAACCAGTTCGTCGCGGCGCAGGCGGCGATCATGGCGACGATGCTGCCGGCGATCATGCTCTCCGGCTTCATCTTCGACATCGCCGCCATGCCGCAGTGGGTGCAGGCGGTGACCTACCTCGTGCCGGCGCGCTACTTCGTCTCCATCCTGCAGACCGTCTTCCTGGTCGGGGACGTGTGGCCCGTGATCTGGCCCAACCTCCTGGCGCTGGCGGCCTTCGCCACGGTGTTGCTGGCCGTGGCGGCGCGGCGCACGCGCAAACGGCTGGCGTGAGGCGGCGATGCGGGTGCTGCCGGCGCGCGTCTGGGCCCTGATCGTCAAGGAGTTCCTGGCGGTCTGGCGCGATCCCAAGAGCCGCTTCGTGCTGGTGGCGCCGCCGCTGATCCAGCTCGCGCTCTTCGCCCACGCCGCCACCTTCGAGGTGGAGAACGCGGCGCTGGCGATCCTCAACGAAGACCGCAGCGCGGAATCACGCGAGCTGGCGGCGCGCTTCACGGCGTCCGACGGCTTCCGGGCGGTCGAAACGCTCACCCACGTGCGCCAGATCCGGCCCACGATCGACCGCAAGGACGCGGTGGCGGTGCTGCACATCCCGCCCGACTTCGCCGGGGAGCTGAAACGCGCCGCCGCCACCGGCCGCGACGGCGCCGACGTTCAGCTCATCGTCGACGGGCGCCGCTCCAACACCGCGCTGGTGCTGCTCAACTATGCGCAGACGATCGTGGCCGACTACGCCGGGGAGGTGGCGGCCGAACGCGGCGCGCCGGGACCGCCCGCGACCCTGGTGAGCCGGGCGTGGTTCAACCCCAACCTGGACAGCCAGTGGTTCATCGTGCCGGGCTTGGTGGGCACGTTGACGCTCGTGGTCGTGACCGTGGTGGCCAGCCTCTCGGTGGCACGGGAGCGCGAGCTGGGCACCTTCGAGCAGCTCATGGTCACGCCCCTGCGCCCGCACGAAATCCTGATCGGCAAAACGGTGCCCGCGCTGCTGATCGGGCTGGCCGAGGGGGCCTTCATCGCCGCCGTGGCGGTGGTGTGGTTCCAGGTGCCGCTGCGCGGCTCCGTCGTGCTGCTGGTGCTGAGCCTCTTGGTGTTCCTGCTGTCCTCGATCGGCGTGGGGCTGATGATTTCCGCCTACGCGCGCACGCAGCAGCAGGCCATCGTGGGCTCCTTCCTCTTCCTGATGCCGGCCGTGATCCTGTCCGGCTTCGCCACGCCCATCGAGAACATGCCCGGGTTCGTGCAGGTGCTGACCTACGCCGACCCGCTGCGCTACGCGCTGGTGATCCTGCGCGGGCTGTTCCTGCGCGACCTGCCCCCCGACCTCGTGCTCCAGCAGCTCTGGCCCATGGCGCTGATCGGCGCCGTCACCGCGAGCGTGGCCACCTACCTCTTCCGCAAGCGGCTGCAGTGAACGCCGGGGCGCGTCGCTCCTTCGTTACCAAAGGGTAACTTTTGATCCCGATCAAATCGTGGTTCCCCTTCCCTGGGCAAACAGTGCCCGCCAAACACGAACGGGGGGAGCCGCGATGCGACGCAGGGGCTTTGGCCTGGCGGCCGTGCTGGCGGTGCTGGCCGCCATTGCCGTGCCGGCGGCCGGTGTGCTGGCGCAGGACACGGGCGACGGCCCGGCGTTCCGCGTGGAGATGCCGGACCCGATCCTGGCCGGGGTGGAGGCGGAGGTGACCGTCACGGCGGTCGAGCCCGTGCCGGCGGACGCCACGGTTGAGCTGGCGGTGGGGGAGAACCGCTATCCCCTTCCCATCGAGGGAACGGGCGCGGCCACGGCCAATGCCGCCTTCGCGAGCGGCGACGCCGAGCTTCGCGTTCTGGTGAACGGCGAGCCGGCGGCCTTCACGCTGGGAGACGGCGCGGAGACGACGACCGGCGCCACGGGCGAGGTCATTCCGGCCTGGCTGTCCATCCTGCCGCCCATCGTCGCCATCGGGCTGGCGCTGGCGACGCGCCGGGTCATCCCCGCGTTGCTGGCGGGCGTGTGGATCGGCGGCTGGTTCGCGGCGGAGCTGTCGCTCTACGGCCTGTGGGCCGGGCTGCTGTCGGTGATCGACACCTGGGTGCTGCACGCGCTCGTCCCGCCCGACGGCGGCACGGGGCACATGTCCATCATGCTGTTCACGATGCTCATCGGCGGCATGGTGGGGATCATCTACAAGAACGGCGGCACGCCCGGGATCGTCGACCGCCTCTCCGGCTGGGCGAAGACGCGCCGGCGCGGCGAGATCGTCGGCTCTGCCGTGGGAACGGTCGTCTTCTTCGACGACTACGCCAGCATGCTGGTCACCGGCAACGCCGTCCGCCCGCTCACCGACACCGTAAAGGTCTCGCGCGAAAAGCTGGCCTACATCGTCGACACCACGGCCGCGCCCATGGCGACGCTGTTGCTGGTGACCACCTGGATCGGCTTCCAGGTGGGCCTGATCGGCGACGCCACCGCCGGCCTGAGCGGCTTCGAGCAGAGCCCCTACGGTACCTTCCTGAACGCATTGCCGTACATGTTCTATCCCGTCCTCACCGTGATCTTCATGTGGCTGATCACGGCGACGGGCCGCGATTTCGGGCCCATGGCGAAGGCCGAGCGCCGCGCCGCCGTCGAAGGACGCCTGACCGCCGAGCCGCGCGGCGAGGAAAAAGGCGGCGGCGACGAATTCCAGCCGCGCGAGGGCGTGCCGCACCGGGCGGTCAACGCCATCGTGCCCATCCTCGTGCTGCTGGGCGCCACGATCGCCGGACTGTTCGCCACCGGCTCCGGGGAGAGCATCACGGACATCATCGGCAGCGCGGACTCCTTCTCCGCGCTGCTCTGGGGCTCGCTGCTGGCGGTGATCGTGGCCGGGGCGATGTCGGTGGCTCAGGGCCTGCTCTCGCTCGGCGAGACGGTCGAAGCCTGGCTGATCGGCGTGAAGGCGGTGTTGGAGGTGCTGGTCATCCTCACGCTGGCCTGGGCGATGTCCGACCTGACGCAGACGCTGCACACTGCGGGCTTCCTCGCCTCGCTGCTGGGCGAGGCACTGCCCGCCGGGCTGATGCCGGCGATCCTGTTCGTGCTTTCCGCCGCCATCGCCTTTGCCATCGGCACCAGCTGGGGGACCATGGGCATCCTGGTGCCGCTCGCGATCCCGCTGGTGTGGGCGATCCTCAGCCAGCAAGGCATGGCCGGGCCGGAGGGCCTCTACATCCTCTACGCCAGCACGGCGGCGGTGCTCGGCGGCGCGGTGTGGGGCGACCATACCTCCCCCATCTCGGACACCACGGTGCTGTCCTCGGCGACTTCCCACTGCGACGTGGTCGACCACACCAACACCCAGCTTCCCTACGCCCTGGTGGTCGGTGGGATCACGCTCGTCCTGGGGCTGCTGCCGGCGGGCTACGGCATCCCGTGGTGGATCGGGATGCTGGTGTGCCTGGCCGCACTCGTCGCCGTCGTGATTTTCGTCGCCAAGCCCGTCGCGGAAACACCGGGCACGGGCGCCACGCCCCGGCACGGCGAGCCCGCCGGCGGCGGGTCGCCCGCGCAATAGAACAGATCGCGGTAAAACGGAATCGCGTTCGCGATTCCGTTTGCTCGTGGGTGAAAACGAATTCGAGCACGAAGCCTGAACCGGCGCCAACAGCAGGGAGAGCCAACCATGGCCGCAAGCACCGCCCTGGGCGTTCACTCGGAGGTCGGCCGCCTGCGGCGCGTCCTCGTCCACCGCCCGGACCTCAGCCTGCGGCGCCTGACGCCCCGCAACAGCGCGGAGCTGCTGTTCGACGACGTGCTCTGGGTGAAGCGCGCCCGCGAGGAGCACGACGTCTTCGTCGACACCCTGCGCGACCGCGGGGTGGAGGTGCTGCTGCTGCGCGATCTCCTGGCGGAAACGATGGAGATCCCGGAAGCCCGCGCCTGGCTGCTGGCGCGCAAGGTCACACCGGGCACGGTGGGGCCGATGCTGACCCGCCCGCTGGGCGACTGGCTGGCGGACATGGACAGTGGGGAGCTGGCGCGCTTCCTGATCGGCGGCATCGCGCGGGCGGAGGTGCCCTTCCAGGCGGAGAGCCTGCACTTCAACCGCCTGGGCTCGAACGAGTTCGTGCTGCCGCCGCTGCCCAACCACCTCTTTACCCGCGACACCTCCTGCTGGGTGGGCGACGGCGTGTCGCTGAACCCCATGGCGAAACCGGCGCGCCAGCACGAGACGCTGCATCTGGAGGCGATCTACCGCTTCCACCCCAAATTCGCGGATGAGGCCTTTGCCACCTGGTTCGGCGGCGGCGACGCGGACTACGGGGCGGCCACAGTCGAGGGCGGCGACGTCATGCCCATCGGCCGCGGCACGGTGCTCATCGGCATGGGCGAGCGCACGACGCCGCACGCCGTGGAAGCCCTCGCCGCCTCGCTGCTGTCGGCCGGCGCGGTGGAGCAGGTGATCGCCGCCGAGCTGCCGCGCGAGCGCTCCTACATGCACCTGGACACCGTGATGACGATGGTGGACCGCGATGCCTTCGTCATCTTCCCCGAGGTCGTGAACCGCATCCGTGGCTGGCGCATCACCTGGGGCGGCGACGACGTGGAGATCCGCGAAACGCCCGATTTCCTCGACGCCGTCGCCGGGGCGCTGGGCGTCGAGACGCTGCGGCTGATCACCACGGGCGGCGACAGCTACGAGTCCGAGCGCGAACAGTGGGACGACGGCAACAACGTCCTCGCCGTCGAGCCCGGCGTGGTCATCGCCTACGACCGCAACACCGACACCAACACCAAGCTCCGCAAGGCCGGGGTCGAGGTCATCACCATCCCGGGCTTCGAGCTGTCGCGCGGGCGCGGCGGCGCGCACTGCATGAGCTGCCCCGTGTTGCGCGACGGGATTTGAAGCGATGCCAAGCAGCTATCGCGCTAACGTCGTCGACCGACCCCATCCCCCTCTCGGATCGGGCTGCCCGCCCGATCCTGTCTCCCCCTTCCCCTTCAAGGGGAAGGGGGAGACGACAGAGGGGGTTGGGGCCACAGTGTTTGCCGAGGCCACGGCATAAGTTCGTGCACAGGAGCCGCACCACGATGGCCTACAACCTGCGCAACCGCAGCTTTCTGACGCTGAAGGACTTCACGCCCAAGGAGATCGACTTCCTGCTCACGCTGGCGGCGGAGCTGAAGGCGGCCAACTACGCGGGCACGGAGCAGCCGCGCCTCAAGGGCAAGCACATCGCCCTGATCTTCGAGAAGGACTCCACGCGCACCCGCATCGGCTTCGAGGTCGCCGCCGCCGACCAGGGGATGCACGCCACCTATCTGGGCCCCTCCGGCACCCACATGGGCCACAAGGAGACGGTGAAGGACACCGCCCGCGTGCTTGGCCGCGTTTACGACGCCGTCGAGTACCGCGGCTTCAGCCAGCACACCGTGGAAACCCTGGCCGAGCACGCGGGCGTGCCCGTCTTCAACGGCCTGACCGACGAGTTTCACCCCACGCAGATCCTCGCCGACTTCCTGACGCTGCGGGAAGCGACCGGCAAGCCGCTGCGCGACACCAGCTTCTGCTTCCTGGGCGACACCTCGAGCAACATGGCGGACTCTCTGCTCATCGGCGCGGCCAAGATGGGCATGGACGTGCGACTGTGCTCGCCCACGGAACTGCACCCGGCCGACGAGGTGGTGCGATACGCGCGCGGGATCGCGGCGGAAACCGGCGCGCGCATCACGCTGACGGCCGACATCGGTGAAGGCGTAAAGGGCGTCGACGCCGTCTACACCGACGTCTGGGTGTCCATGGGCGAGGCGGAGTCCGTCTGGAAGACGCGGATCGAAAAGCTGGCGCCCTACCGCGTGACGCCGGAGGTCATGCGCAAGACCGGCAACGACCGCACGGTCTTCATGCACTGCCTCCCCGCCTTCCATTCGCCGGACACCGAGGTCGCCGGGCAGGTCCGCGAGAAGTACGGCGTGAACGAGATGGAGGTCAGCGACGCGGTGTTCGAGTCCGGCGCCTCGGTCGTCTTCGACCAGGCGGAAAACCGCATGCACACCATCAAGGCCGTGCTCGTCGCCACGATCGGCGATTGAGCCACCACGAGGAGGCGATCATGCGCATCGTCGTCGCCCTGGGCGGGAACGCCCTCCTGCGCCGCGGGGAGCCGCTGGAAGCCGCGCAGCAGCAAAAGAACGTCGCCGCCGCGGTGGACGCCATCGAGCCCATCGCCCGTCACCACGAGCTGGTCGTCACCCACGGCAACGGGCCGCAGATCGGGCTGCTGGCGCTCCAGGCCGACGCCTACAAAGACGTCAGCCCCTACCCGCTGGACGTCCTGGGCGCCGAGAGCGAAGGCATGATCGGCTACATCATGGAGCAGGAGTTCCAGAACCGCCTGCCCGGGCGCGAGGTCGCCACGCTGCTCACCCAGGTCGAGGTCTACCCCGACGATCCGGCCTTCCAGCACCCGGAGAAGTTCATCGGCCCCGTCTACGAAAAGGAGGAGGCCGACCGCCTCGCCCGCGAACGCGGCTGGACCGTCGCGCCCGACGGGGACAAATGGCGGCGCGTCGTCCCCTCGCCCGAGCCGCGCCGCATTCTGGAGCTGAAGACCATCCGCCTGCTCATGGATCACCACGTCATGGTGATCTGCTCGGGCGGCGGCGGCATCCCGGTGGTGCTGCGCGAGGGCGGCGGCTTCCACGGCATCGAGGGCGTGATCGACAAGGACAAGGCGGCGGCGCTTCTGGCCCAGCAGCTCGGCGCCGACGGGCTGATCATGCTCACCGACGTGGACGCGGTCTACACGGACTGGGGCACGGACAAGCAGGCGCCCATCCGCCACATCTCCCCCGCCAAGCTGCGCCAGCACCGCTTCGCCAGCGGTTCCATGGGCCCCAAGGTCGAGGCCGCCTGCCGCGTGGTGGAAGGCGGCGGCACCTTCGCCGCCATCGGGCGCCTTCAGGACGCCGGCGAGATCCTGGCCGGGCGCGCGGGCACGATCGTGGGCCACGCGCACTGAGCCTTCACGGCGCTTGCCGCGCACGCCGCGAGCCGGTACAGGGGCGGCCGTTCACCGGATCGCATCCGGCGCAGCCTCCCCACGACCACCGGAGACGTCAGCGTGCCCGACGAAAGCCAGGTCACCTCGCCCTGCAGGGGCGGCACAGGGCACCCCTACGCCTGCACGCTGGGCGCGGACGACGTGTGCCAGGGCTGCGGGCGCACGCGGGACGAGATCGTGGCCTGGCGCACTCTGCCCGACGACGAGCGCCGCCGCGTCAAGGAGCGCGCCGCCGCCCGTGTTGAAGAGAACGGCGCTTAACCTCGCTTCCGACTACCCCTGAGCATCGCCGCCACCGCATTCGCGCACGAACCAGTCCACGATCGGGGCAATCACGGCGGCATCCGGCTGCCGCGCGCCCAGGAGGTAGCCGCGCTCCGGGCGCGCGACCTCGGGTCCAAGACGCACCAATGTCCCCTCATCGGTCAGCGCGTCCACCAGCCCCTGCCAGCCGAGCGCCAGGCCGTTGCCCTCGACGGCCGCGTTGAGCAGCAGCGGGTAGTTCTTGTGGTGGAAGCGCGCCGCCCCGGCCGGCGGCGCCAGCCCCGCCAGTTCGCACCAGCGGGACCAGTCCAGCCAGCGGGGGTCGCCGCTGTCCATGTGCAGCAGCGGCACCTCCCCGAGCGCGTCCGCGGACACCTCGCCGTCCAGGCCGTGCCGCCGCACCAGCGCCGGGCTCGCCACCGGAAAGACCGTTTCCGGCATCAGCGGGCGCTCGCGATCCGTGCCCTCCGCGAACACGCCGAAACGGATGGTCAGGTCCGCGTCCGCCATCTCCGCGCCGCGCTCGGTGTCGACGGGGATGACCTCGAAGGCCGTGCCGGGGAAGGCCGCCTCCAGCCGCGGCAGGCGCGGCAGCAGCCACAAGTGCGCGAAGCCGAAGTGAACGGCGATGGTCAGCTCGCGCGTCTGCGCCCGCGCCCGGGCCCGCAGGCGCTGCGTCGCGCCGTGGATGCGCCGCAGGGCGCCCGCCACGTCGTCGTGATAAGCGCGGCCGTCCGCCGTCGGCTGGAGCCGGCCGCGCGCACGCTCGAAGAGCGGCAGACCGACGGTTTCCTCCAGCTGGCGGATGCGCTGGGACACGGCGGGCTGGGTCGTGCCCAGCTCGCGCGCCGCCGCGGTCATCGAGCCGAGCCGGACGGTGGCCTCGAACGCCGTCAGCGCCTTCAGGGGCGGGTGCGCTTCATCCATAACCAAACCTTATACGTCGCATTAGAGTTCGGTCAATTTACAGCCATTTTGCGGCGCACCCATAATCGTGTGCGAGAGATACAGGAGGGCCTTGCCATGATCGACGTGGATTTCCGGGTGGAATCGCAGCCGCCGCGCGTGGTGGCGCGCACCGCCCAGGGCGAGATGGAGCTGCCCGCGCTTTGGCTGCGCGAGCGCTGCCAGGACGCGCAGCATCTCGACCCCGACACCGAGCAACGCCTCTTCGACCCGCACCAGCTTCCCGACGACCTGACGCTCACCGAGGCGCGCGACGAGGGTCAGGGCATGGCGTGGCTGGCGTTCAGCGACGGCTACGCCGGGCGCTACCGCCTCGCGGCGCTGACGCCGGAGTTCGACGCCCAGGACGGCCTGCCGGCGGCGCAGCCGTGGGATGGCTCGCTGGACATGGACACCGTGCGCGTCGACTGGTCCCGCCTGGGCGACCGCGAGGCCATGCGCCAGGCGGTGGGCACCTTCCTCGCCTACGGCTTCGTGGTGCTCTACAACGTGCCCACGGATTCCGAGCGCATCCTTGAGGTGGCGCGCACCTTCGGCCATCCGCGCGAGACCAACTTCGGCACCTACTTCGAGGTCTATTCGCGCCCGCATTCCAACGATCTGGCCTACCGTCCGGTCGGCCTGGGCGCGCACACCGACAACCCCTACCGCGAGCCGGTGCCGGGCATCCAGCTGCTGCACTGCCTGGTGAACGAGACCTCCGGCGGCCTCTCCACGCTCGTGGACAGCCTCGCGGTGGCCGAGCAGCTGCGCACGGAAGACCCCGAGGGGCTGGAGCTGCTGGCGACGACGCCGGTGCGCTTCCGCTTCACGGACGAGAACGAGGAGCTGATCGAGCGCCGGACGATCGTGAACCGCGACGCCACGGGCCGCATGACGGGCGTGCACTACAGCCCGCGCCTGGACTACCTGCCGGTGATGGACCCCGAGTCCACCCGCCGCTTCCAGCGCGCGCGCCGGCGGCTGGGTGAGCTGTTCGCCGACCCGGCGTTCGAAATCCGCTTCCCGCTGGGCGCCGGCGAACTCATGATGTTCGACAACAGCCGCGTGCTGCACGGCCGAACGGCGTACGATCCGCGCGAGGGTTTCCGCCACCTCCAGGGCTGCTACATCGACCTGGACGGGCCGCGCAGCCTGTACCGCTCGCTCGGCCGGAGCTTGCGGGCCGCGGCCGCCTGACGCCACGATCGACAGGAGCCGCCATGCCGGGCCGCCCGCTCACACTCGACGAGATCGTCCAGGGCGGCCTGTGCATGGGCTGCGGCCTGTGCGCCGCCGTCGCCGCGCCCGAGCGCGTCGCCATGGTGATGACGCCGGAGGGCCGGCTGCGGCCGGTGCCGCGCGAGCCGCTGGACGCGGCGACGGACGCGCGCATCAACGCGGTCTGTCCCGGTGTCACCGTCCAGGGACCTGACCCCGCGGACGCCGCGCTCGAAGCTGAAACCGACGACATCTGGGGGCCGGCCGACGAGGTCGTGATCGCCCACGCCAGCGATCCGGACGTCCGCTACCGCGCGGCCTCCGGCGGCATCCTGACGGCGCTGGGCCAGCACCTCGTCGCCACCGGCGCGGTGGATTTCGTGCTGCACGTGGGCGCGGCGCAGGGCGCTCCCATGCGCAGCGAAGCCCGCGTCGACGCCGACCCCGACGGGGTGCTGGCGGGCGCGAGTTCACGCTACGGCCCGTCCACGCCGCTGCACGACATCACCCAGCTTCTCGACCGCGGCCGGCCGTTCGCCGTGATCGGCAAGCCGTGCGACATCACGGGTGTGCGCAACCTGCAGCGCCAGGATCCGCGCGCCCGCGAGCTGATCCGCTACGCGCTGGCGCTGGTGTGCGGCGGCATGTCCGACCTGACGAAGAGCCAGGGCGTGCTCGACGACCACGGCATGCGCGAGTCCGAACTGTCGCTGTTCCGCTACCGCGGCCACGGCAACCCCGGCCCGCTGCGCGCGGAAACCGAGGACGGCCGCGCCGTCGAGATCGGCTACAACGCCATGTGGGGCGACGAGGTCGGCTGGGCGCTGCAGCCGCGCTGCAAGATCTGCCCCGACGCCATCGGCGAGGTCGCCGACATCGCCGCCGCCGACTGCTGGCCGGGCGGCGGGCCGAGCGGTGAGGACGCTGGCTTCAACGCCGTGCTCGTGCGCACGGCACGCGGGCGCGAGCTGTTCGACGCCGCGCTGCGGGCCGACGCCGTCACGATCGACCGCGCCAGTTCCGTCCGTGAGATGGACGACTTCCAGCCCCACCAGGTGCGCAAGAAGAACGCCGTGCGGGCGCGTTACATCGGCATGGCCGCCGCGGGCCTGCCGGTGCCGGCAACGCCGGGGCTGCGCACCGTCAAGCTGGCGAAACAGCAGCCGCTGTCCTTCCTATTGACCGAAGCCCGCGCGGCACGCCGCCGGGCGAAGACCGGCCGGCTGGGCGAGCCGCCGGCACGGCTGGACCGGGTCTGGCAAAGCACCTGACCGGCCCCTCCCCGCACACGATAAGAGCCCCGGCCAGGGGCCGGCCGGGGCTCTCAGGGGAGCAGTCGCGGAGCGACCCGCTTACTGCTTCAGCGCCTTCCGCACGATCGGCAGGGCGTCCTTCTCGCCGCCGACGTCCTTGATGCCGCCGGTCTGGTAGATGCCGCTGCGGCCGAACCAGCGCTCCAGCATCTCGGGGTGCTTGGCGAGCACGCGCTTGCCCGCGGCCAGCGGCTCCATGCCGTCGTTGTTCACGAGGCCCATGGCGAGGCTCTGCTCCTCGACCGTCCAGTCGTAGTTGTCGAGGAACTGACCGATGTTCGGGCAGGCCCAGGCGTAGCCCTCGGGCGTGACGGTGTTGACGATGACCTCGCCCTTGTTCGGGCCCCAGTAGTCCTCGCCGCCGGCGAGATACTTGAAGTCGTGGTTGATGTTCATCGGGTGCGGCGCCCAGGCGAGGAAGGTGATCCACTCCTCGTCTTCGACGCGCTTCTCGACCTCGGCCAGCATGCCGGGCTCGCTGGAGGCGACGAGGTCCCAGTCGCCGAGGCCCGCGTAGTCGTCCTCGAGCATGCTCTTGATGGTGTCGTTGCCGCCGCTGCCGGCCTCGATGCCGAAGATCTGCCCGCCGAACTTTTCCTTGTGCTCGTCGAGGTCAGCGATGCTCTTCACGCCGGCCTCGTAGACGTAGGTCGGCACGGCGAGCGTGTAGTGGCCGCCCAGCAGGTTCGGCGAGACGACGTCGAGGGAGCCCTCGATGCCGTACTTGCGGAAGATGGAGCGCTGGGACGGCATCCACTGCGCCAGCAGCGCGTCGATGTCACCGCCCTTCATGGCCTGGTAGACCATGGGCAGCGAGCCGGTCTTGCTGTCGGTCTTGTAGCCGAGCTGATCGAGCATCCAGGTGGCGGTCGCGGTCTTCACGCGCACGCCGGTCCAGTTCGGCAGACCGAAGTTGACGGTCGAGCAGTCGAACTTGCTGGCCAGTTCCTTGGCATCCTGGGCCGCCGCCGGCGCGGCGCTGACGGACAGCATCGCAGCCGCGGCGACGGCTGACACGATCCGGTGTTTCATCGAGCGATCTCCCAATTTGCAATGATGCGCGGCGTCCGTGAGGTGGGCATGGACGTCGCGGCCCTCCCGCTCGGATTGTGTTGTTGGCTGCATGCGATCGGGCCGGCCATGGAGGCCGATGCGGGACAGCGTATGTAACCCAAGTATATTGTCAACAATTGACCCTTAACGATTGACGCTATCATGCCCCCGCCCTAGCCTCGAAACCAGCAAATACGCGTGGCCCGGGGTGCGGCATCCCGAGCCGCTGCCAGCCATGAAGGGGGCACGATGCAGACGGTCAGCTTCCGCCAGATGAAGGACGGCACGAAGGAAGACTACGAGTTCCTCGGCCGCCTGGAGCAGGACTTCATCGACAAGCTGCCGGACCGCATCCTCGACGCGCTGCGCGCGCTCGACGACACGCTGTCCGGCTATCAGGTCACGCGCCTGGAGCACTCGCTGCAAAGCGCCACGCGCGCCGAGGCCGACGGCGCGGACGAGGAGATGGTGCTGGGCGCGCTGCTCCACGACCTGGGCGACGACCTGGCGCCGGAGAACCACTCGCAGTACGCGGCCACGATCATCCGCCCCTACGTCCGCCCGGAAGTCACCTGGGTTGTGGAGCACCACGGGCTCTTTCAGAAGGTCTACTACGCCCACCACTTCGGCGAGGACCCCTACGCCCGCGACATCTACAAGGATCACCCCTACTACGAGTCCTGCATCCGCTTTTGCGAGCGCTGGGACCAGGCATCCTTCGATCCGGACTACCCCACCCAGCCGCTGGAGCACTTCGAGCCGCTGGTCCGCCGAATCTTCTCGCGCGAGCCCTTCGACCCGGCGGTGGTGAACCGCACCGACGTGGTGCTACCCAGGGCCGTACAAACCTGAACCGGCAAAAGCGGAGCGGCCCGATGTGCGCGGACACGATCGAAAAGCGCAGCCTGGAGGACCAGGCCACCGACATCTTGCGCAGCCGCATCGTGTCGGGCGCCATCCCGCTCGGCGAGCGCTTGGTGGAGACGACGCTGGCCCGGCGCTACGGGCTGTCGCGCGGCACCATCCGGGCGGCGCTGCGCCGGCTGGTCGACGAGGCGCTGGTGCACCAGGTGCCCTATGCGGGCTACCGCGTGGTGGATTTCAGCGACCACGACCTGTGGGAGCTGTTCACGCTGCGCGAGGCGCTGGAGGGCCTGGGCGCGCGGCTGGCGGCGACGCAGATCACGCCGGACGGGGCGGCGCGTATCCGCACGGCCTTCCAGGCGCTGATGGACGCGGCGGCCAAGGACGATCACGCCGAGGCCAACCGCTGCGACCACGAGCTGCACACCATCATCATCGAAGTATCCGGCAACAAGCGCCTCGCCTGGCACTACGCGCGCGTGGAGAACCAGGTGCGCGCCTACATCGCCCTGTCCAACATGGCGGTGCGGCCCACCGAGGTCGGCGAATCCCACCGCGGGATGGTGGAGAGCATCTGCGCCGGCGACGCCGAGCGCGCCGAGGCGCTGGCGCGGGCGAACATCACGCCGCCCACCGCGGTGATGAGCGGCCCGGATGGCGGCGAGACCAGCGGAGACGCGTCATGAGCGCGACTGGAACGGCGGACACCGCGATCAGCCACGAGGCGACGGCGCGCGCCGACCTGGCCGCGGCCTTCCGCTGGACCGCGCGGCTGGGCTTTCACGAGGCGGTGTCCAACCACTTCTCGCTGGCGCTCGATGCCTCGGGCGCGCCCTTCCTGATCCAGCCGGCCGGGCGCCACTTCTCGCGCGTGCGGGCGAGCGAGCTGCTGAAGGTCGACGCCGACGGCACCGTGCTCGACGGCGGCGGTCAGCTCGACGCCACGGCGATGCACATCCACGCCGGCATCCACCGCACCGTGCCGGGCGCGCGGTGCGTGCTCCACACCCACATGCCCTACGCCACCGCCCTCACCTGCCTGGAGGGCGGCCGGCTGGAGCCGATCAGCCAGAACGCGCTGAAGTTCTACGAGCGCGTCGCCTACGACACCGACTTCGCCGGCATGGCGCTCGACGACGACGAGGGCGAACGCCTGGCGAGCATGCTGCGCGAAAAGCCGGTGCTCTTCATGGGCAACCACGGCGTCACCGTGGTCGGCGAAAGCGTCGCCGACGCCTTCGACCGCCTCTACTTTCTGGAAAAGGCGTGCGAGACGCAGGTGCTCGCAATGTCCACCGGCATGCCGCTGAAGCGCGTCGACGACGCCACCGCGCGGGCCACGCGCGATCAGTGGGAAAGCTACCCCGGCCTGAAGCACAATCACTGGGCCGAGATCCGCGCGATCCTGGACGCCGAGAGCCCCGGCTACCGCGACTGACCGGCCATCCCTGTGCCGAGGGGGCGCGCCGTGAGCAGCCACCTGCCCCGCTTCACCTGGCTGCGGGCGTTCGACAGCGCCGCCCGGCTGCCCGAGGGCACGCTCGCCAACGCCAGCCTGGGAATCACCGTGCTGATGTGGGCGTCCCACTATCCCCTGATCGAGCATCTTCTCGCGGGCTCGGACCCGGTGACGCTTTCCGCCGCCCGGACCGTGATCGCGGCGGGGATGCTGCTGGCGATCCTGGTCGTTCGCGAGGGCTGTCGCGATCGGCGCGACGCTGCTGCTCACGTGACGGGGAGAAACCGCCACCGTCCCGCCGAACGGCAGGAATCCCCCGGCCGAATCAGCGCGATGATCCGCCAACGAGAAACGCCGCCGGAAGGATCAACAAGCGACAACCATCGCGGGTTCATTCCGGCGCGCGGATACCGCGCGCCGGGAACGCTCCTTGCGTCGGGCCATTTTTCCGTCTTTCGACGGCCGGCTCAGCCGCTTCGGACATAGGCTTTCGCGCGATCGCGCAGCTCGTTTTTCCTGAGCTTGCCGGTTGAGGTTTTGGGCAATTCGCAAAAGACGACCTTCTTGGGCCGTTGGAAACCGGCAAGCCGGCTCCGGGCATGCTCCAAAAGCTCCGCTTCGGTCGCTGTCGCGCCGTCCGCGAGTTCGACAAAGGCACAGGGCACTTCGCCCCACTTCTCGTCGGGCATGGCGACCACCGCGGCCATGCTGACCGCCGGGTGCGAATGGACCGCCCTTTCCACCTCGATGGACGAGATGTTCTCGCCGCCCGAGATAATGACATCCTTGGTGCGGTCGCGGATCTCGAGATACCCGTCCGGGTGTTGCACGGCCAGATCGCCGGACCAGAACCAGCCGTCCTTGAACGATTTCGCGGTTTCTTCGGGCTGTTTCAGGTAGCCCTTCATCACGATGTTCCCGCGAAAGGCGATCTCGCCCATTGTTTTGCCGTCCCAGGGAACCGGCCGCCCGGTTTCGGGGTCCAGGACCAGCACGTCCTCCTGCAATTCGTAGGCGACGCCCTGACGGGACTTCAGGCGTGCCCGCTCTTCCAGCGGCAGGTCGCGCCAGGCCGGCTTTTCGGCACAGACCACGGCGGGGCCGTAGACCTCGGTCAATCCGTAAACGTGCGTGATCGAGATGCCCATCTCTTCCATGCGGGCCATCACCGTGGGCGGCGGCGGGGCCGCGGCCGTCATCATCTGGACCTGCTGCGGGAAATCGCGACGCTCCTCGGGCGCAGCCTCGGCGATCATCGACATGATGATCGGGGCGCCGCAGAGATGCGTCACACCGTGTTCGGCGAAGGCCTCGAAAATCGCGTCGGCCCGCGGCGCCCGCAGGAAGACATGACACCCGGCCAAGAGGGTGATGGTCCAGGGAAAACACCATCCGTTGCAGTGAAACAGCGGCAGCGTCCAGAGATAGACGGGGTGATGCGGCATCTCCCACGTCACGACGTTGTTGACCGCGTTGGTCCAGGCGCCGCGATGGGAATAGACCACGCCCTTGGGCCGCCCCGTCGTCCCGGAGGTGTAGTTCAGCGCCAGGGCATCCCATTCGTCATCCGGCAGGGTGTAGGGGAAATCGGGATCGCCCTCGCCCAGCAAATCGTCATACGTCAGCGCGCCGATCCGCTCGCCGCCGGGCCCTTCGGGATCCTCGATGTCGACGACCAAGAGGTCGCGGCCCAACTGCCGCACCGCCTCCGTGGCCAGGCCGGCATATTCGGTATCGACCAGCAGCACCCGCGACTCGCCGTGGTCGAGGATGTAGGCGATGGTGTCGGCGTCCAGCCGCACATTGTTGGCGTTCAGCACCGCGCCCAGCATCGGCACGGCCAGCGCGCATTCCAGCGCCTCCGGAATATTGGGTGCGATCAGGGCAACCGTATCGCCCTTGCCGACCCCGCGCTTGCTCAGGCCCGAGGCCAAGCGCTTGCACCGCTCGGCAACCTCGCCCCAATTGCGCCGGATGGAGCCGTGGATCTGCGCGGGCATCTCGGGATGCACGCGCTCCACCCGCTTCAGGATCGAGACGGGTGACAGCGCCGTGTGATTGGCGGCACAGCGGTCAAGTTCCGGTCCGTCGTACATCATTCACCAGTCCACTCGGGCATGGGTTCCTTGCGGGTAAAGGCGCCGATTCCGGCCTCGGTGTCGCGCGCCATCATGTTCTCGGCCATCACGCGGCCGGCATAGGCGTACGCCTCTTCCAGCGTCATCTCCGCCTGCTCGTAGAAGGCGCGCTTGCCGATCTTGATCGCAACGGGCGATTTGTCTGCGATGGTTCGGGCCATCTCCATCGACGCGCCCTCCAGGTCCGCCCGGGGAACCACGCGGTTCACCAGGCCCAGCTCGCGCGCCCGCTCGGCCTCCACGAACTCGCCCAGAAGGAGCATCTCCATCGCCGCCTTGCGCGCGACGTTGCGGCTGAGCGCGACCATCGGGGTGGAGCAGAAGAGGCCGATGTTCACGCCCGAGGTGGCCAGACGCGCATCGTCGGCCGCCACCGCCAGATCGCAGGAGGCGACGAGCTGGCATCCGGCGGCGGTCGCGATCCCTTTGACCTCCCCGATCACCGGCTGGGGAAGCCGCACCACGCGCAGCATCATGGCGGAACAGGTGGCGAAAAGGTCCTGGAAATACTGGAAGCCGCCGTCCGAGTCCGCGCGCCGCGCGGTCATTTCCTTGAGGTCGTGGCCGGCGCAGAAGTGATCGCCGGCGCTGCGCAGGATCACCGCCTTGACCGAGGAATCCTGCGCGATCTCGTCGAATGTCTCCGACAACGCCGCCAACATGGCCTCGGAGAGGGCATTGATCGACTTCGGCTGGTTCAGCGTGAGAACGGCGACGCCATTGTCATCGGTGCGCCGAACGAGGTCGTTGGTTTGGTCGTCTTGATAAGCCATCGACTTGATCCTTGCCCGTGGGGACGCTCATTTTGTCAAGCGGCGTATCGCCTGCACGCACGTTGACCTGGAGGGACGTGCAGATCGCCGTCGGGCTCGCTCATCTCGCCAACTCCAGACGCGGTTTTCACGACGGGCGGAACAGCTCAATCTTCGGGCAGCGATCCATCACCACTTTGAGCCCCGCATCCTCGGCCAGCCTTGCCGCAGCATCGTCGTAGACGCCGATCTGCCCCCAGAGAACCTTGGCCCCGTTGGCAATGGCCTGCTCGGCAACACCGTAGAGTTCCGACTTGGGCCGGAATACGTCGACCATATCGACGGGACGGTCGATTTCCTGCAGGGAATCAACGACCGGGATGCCGCGGATTTCGGTCAACGACGGATTGGGGTTAACCGGGATGATGTCGTATCCCGCGTCCTGCAGCACACACAGCACGTCATAGCTGGGCTTTGTCGTGTTCGCGCTGGCGCCGACGATCGCGATCGTTTTGACCGAACGCAGGATGTCGGAAAGATACGCCTGTGAATGATGGGGGCGTTGATGGGTATCTGCCTCGGGCATCGAGGGCTCCTTTCACGTGGCGATGTCCGCTTTCAGCTCGTACGGCTCGAGAAAATAGGCTGCGATCGCACTCGCCGTGACAGTTCGCGCCGGTATTGCGGGCAGGTCGCGCCGCTGCTGTTGGCGATCAGATGGCCGGTGTTCGACCGCCCCCTCCGGCACCGCCGGATACGTGCACGAAACCGAGCCGCCGCCATGGCAGTACGGACAGGCGTTCCTGCCCATTTGGTACAAACTGCCCGGCTTCCGGATTCGCGAGCCTGTCGAGATCGCGATCGTGGGCAGCAGCTTCCACCGAGGCGCCGCGATCGCCTCCATGGGGCTGCATCGTCCGCCCCGCACCCCGGTTCGTCCATGGCCCAGCGCCTTCCCTTGATCCCGCCACAATTCCCGTATATCGAAAAAACATGTCTCACGATATGAGAAAATCATGCAGCTCGAACGTTTGACGCTGATCCTCGAGATCGTCGGCCAGAAAGGCGAGGCCACGGTTGCCGACATCTGCGACCGTTCCGACCTCCCGAAGCCGTCGGCCTATCGGCTGGTTCAGGACCTGGTCGGCGCCGGCCTTCTCGAGCCCGTGGCGAAGGGCCGGTTCGCGATCGGCAGCCGCCTCAAGCGGATCACGCATGGCGAGCAAACGGATCACGCCCTGATCGAGGTCGTGGCGCCCGCCCTCAAACACGCGGCGAGCGAACACGGCGCGGCCTTCTTTTTTTCCCGGCTCCGCGGACGAGCGGTCGAGATCATTCACGTGGAGACGCCGGCAACGGGCGTGTCCTTCCTGCATCCCGGCCTCGGCAAGCGCCCGCTTCACGCCTGTTCATGCTCCAAGGCCGTGGCAGCCTTCTCGCCCGACCTCGTGCTGTCGCAACGCCAAGAGGGCCGGCTGAAAGCCTATACCGAATTCACGCTCACCCGGATCGAGGAGCTGGAGGCGGAACTCGACCTCGTCCGGCAGCGCGGCTACGCCGAGTGCGTCGAAGAGATCGAGCGCGGCATGGCTTCCGTCGCGGCGCCGCTGGGCGAGACCGGTCCCGGTGCCACGATGTCGATCGGCGCGACGGGCTCAATGCGCGTGTTCACGCCCGCATTTCGCGCGAAGATCGGGCCGGAAATCGCCCGGATGGCCCGTGACCTTTCGGCCGAGCTGACCCGGGGCGAGCGGCCGCGTGTCTCCGGGTCAGCTTAGATTCCCGGTTCTTCGCACGGACCGACAGCCACCCGGAACGCCTCGTTCGTCGTGGCCGTCGCGAGCGAGCTTTTCGTAGAGGATGACCAGGTGGAAACGATCGCGCCGAGCGGGAGCCGCGAGGCCTTGAGGTTGTCGTCAATCCGCCGGTAACGCGCTCGGCGAGTTCATACGCTTCGAGCACAGCGAGGGCCCGGGCGGTCGACCAGCCTTCGCGATCGGCGCGACACTGCCGCTCACCTGACAGCGTCGGGAGCGTGCCGTCCTTGCCGCCTCGCACGGCGCGTGATGCGGTTCACCCGGACAGTCAGAAGTGGGGCAGCCCCCATGGCAAGAGCAGTGCGGCACCAGGCCGACGGCGCGAGCTGGCTGGAAAGCGGGAACGGGCCGGCGGTCGTCTTGCTGCACGGCATTCCCGACACCGGCGAGGCCTGGCGCCCGGTGGCGGAGGCCCTGGCGCCGCATTTTCGATGCGTTGCCCCGGACCTTCCGGGCTTCGGCCAAAGCGCGCCACCAACACGGCTCGACCCGCTCGACGGCTTCGCGGCGATCACCGAGGGTATGCTTCAGCGCATGGGCACGCCGCGCCCCTTCGACCTCGTCGTGCACGACGTCGGTGGGGCGTACGGGCTGGCGTGGGCGGTCCGCTATCCGGACGCCGTTCGACGGCTGGTGATCCTGAACACCAGCTTCTCCCCCGACCGGCGCTGGCATGCGGGCGCCCGGCTCCTGCGCATGCCCGTCCTCGGCGAGATCGTCGTGTTCGCCCTGCCGCGCCGCCCGTTCATCGCAGCGATGCGCCGAGCTTCCAACAACAATCTCTCCAAAGAGACTTGCGGGGCGGTCTTTGACGCCTTCGGACCGACGGCGCGGCAAACGGCGCTTCGGCTGTACCGGGCGCTCGATCCCGCGAGCTTTCGTGGCTGGGAGACGGCGCTGCAAGACCTGACCGCAAGGATTCCGGCGCTCGTGTTATGGGGCGACCGAGACCCCTACCTGCCGGTCACGTTCAGCGTCCGTTTTGGCGCCGCAGCGGTGCAGCACTTTGGCGACCTGGGGCACTGGCCCCACCGCGAGGCGCCCCACCTCGTCGCCGCCGCCCTATCCGACTTCCTAGCGGCGCCGCGGGCGTCGCACTTCACCCGACGCCGACCTGCCGATTCCCGTTGACGACCAACGACAGCGGCATTGTGTGGCACCAATTACAAACGCACCAAGCCCTTAGCCAGGGGGCTAAGGGCTTGGTGGCGATGGTTGCGGGGGTGGGATTTGAACCCACGACCTTCAGGTTATGAGCCTGACGAGCTACCTGGCTGCTCCACCCCGCGGCAGGGATGGTGGGGTGGATCGGGACGGAGGTGGATATGGCGGGCGTGGCGTGCGCTTACAAGACCTGGCGGCGACCTACTCTCCCACGTCCTTGCAACGCAGTACCATTGGCGCAGGCGGGTTTCACGGCCGAGTTCGGGATGGTGTCGGGTGGTTCACCGCCGCTATGGCCGCCAGGTCGTGCAAGCGCACGCGCCGCCCGTTGGGGCGCGCGGTGTGGTGATGAGGGTGTGAGGCGATGTGTCGAGGGGTGGGGTTTGCCGCTGTGCGCGGCGTGTCTCAGGCAGGTAGCCTGAGGCGATAGGCGGATCAAGCCGATCGAGCGATTAGGACCGGTTGGCTTCACACATTGCTGCGCTTCCACCTCCGGCCTATCGACGTGGTGGTCTACCACGGCTCTTCTGGCGAGACCTGGTTTTGAGGAGAGTTTCCCGCTTAGATGCATTCAGCGGTTATCTCGTCCGCAGGTAGCTACCCGGCTATGCCGCTGGCGCGACAACCGGTCCACCAGAGCTGCGTCCATCCCGGTCCTCTCGTACTAGGGACAGGTCCTCTCAAGTCTCGAACACCCGCGGCAGATAGGGACCGAACTGTCTCACGACGTTCTAAACCCAGCTCACGTACCGCTTTAATCGGCGAACAGCCGAACCCTTGGGACCCGCTTCAGCCCCAGGATGCGATGAGCCGACATCGAGGTGCCAAACCTCCCCGTCGATGTGGACTCTTGGGGGAGATAAGCCTGTTATCCCCGGGGTACCTTTTATCCGTTGAGCGATGGCCCTTCCACGCGGGACCACCGGATCACTATGACCGACTTTCGTCTCTGCTCGGCCCGTCGGCCTCGCAGTCAGGCGGGCTTATGCCATTGCACGCACCAGCTGATTTCCGACCAGCCTGAGCCCACCTTCGCGCGCCTCCGTTACCGTTTGGGAGGCGACCGCCCCAGTCAAACTACCCGCCATGCAGTGTCCCGGACCCGGCTCACGGGCCTCGGTTAGGCACTAGAACCGACAAGGGTGGTATTTCAAGGTCGGCTCCACGAACGCTGGCGCGTCCGTTTCCAAGCCTCCCACCTATCCTACACATGCCGGCTCTAGTGCCACTGCAAAGCTGTAGTAAAGGTCCACGGGGTCTTTCCGTCTGACCGCGGGTACTCCGCATCTTCACGGAGAATTCAATTTCGCTGAGTCGGCGCTGGAGACAGTGGGGCAGTCGTTACGCCATTCGTGCAGGTCGGAACTTACCCGACAAGGAATTTCGCTACCTTAGGACCGTTATAGTTACGGCCGCCGTTTACCGGGGCTTCGGTTCGGGGCTTGCACCCCTCCCCTTAACCTTCCGGCACCGGGCAGGCGTCAGACCCTATACGTCGCCTTGCGGCTTCGCAGAGTCCTGTGTTTTTAGTAAACAGTCGCCGCCCCCTGGTCTGTGCCCCCGACCGCCGGTTGCCCGACAGCCGGGCTCCCTTCTCGCGAACTTACGGGAGCAATTTGCCGAATTCCTTCAGCGCCGTTCTCTCAAGCGCCTCGGTATACTCAACCAGCCCACCAGTGTCGGTTTCGGGTACGGTCTGTGTGTGGGGGCTATTTCCAGGAACCCTCCAGCCGCCGGGACAATCCGGTAAGCCCCGACGACACTTCGGATTCGTCACCACCCACAGGCCCAGGACTATTAACCTGGTTCCCATCGGCTACGGCTTTCGCCCTCGCCTTAGGGGCCGGCTCACCCTGCGCGGATTAGCCTTGCGCAGGAACCCTTGGGCTTTCGGCGAAGGTGTTTCTCACACCTTTTAACGCTACTCATGTCAGCATTCGCACTTCCGATACCTCCAGGGCCCCTCACGGGTGCCCCTTCGCAGGCCTACGGAACGCTCCGCTACCACGCACATTGTGCGTCCGTGGCTTCGGTGG